>CAKSNI010000033.1 GCA_934476025.1 uncultured Eubacteriales bacterium
GTGTGGGGGTATGTCAGTGTTGATTCCATTAAAAAGGTTGCCCGGGAATTTACCGCCGTTGAGCATCGCCTGGAATTTGTCCGGGAACTGGACGGGGTCAAATACTATAACGATTCCATTGCTTCCAGCCCTACCCGTACCATTGCCTGTTTAAAGGCGTTCGATGCTCCGATTCTGCTGCTGGCCGGCGGGTATGACAAACATATCCCGTTTGAGCCGATGGTTCCGTATGTGTTGGAAAAAGTTCGGGTTATTACCCTTTCCGGGCCGACGGCGGACGCCATCGAAAAGGCAATTCGCTCCGACAAAAATTATCACGGTTCTCCGGAAATCATCCGGGTTAAAGATATTCGCGAAGGGCTGAACATTCTCCGGCAAAAAGCCCACAAAGGAGATATCGTTGCCCTGAGCCCGGCCTGTGCTTCGTTTGACGCCTTCCCGAACTTTGCCAAACGCGGTGAATTCTTTAAAAAGGCCGTGGAGGAACTCTCATGAAGGAAGCCGATATTTTAAAAGAACTCTGCACCCGGGTTTGCCTTGGCCCGCTGACGCCGGCCGTGCGGCAGGCGCAGCAATATTTTGACGGATGCAAAATCACCCCTTTTTTTGATCACGGATTTCAGGCATTTTATGATTGCCAAAAGCATGATACCCTGTTGCTGGAGGCCCACATTGACCAGGTTGGCTTTACCGTCACGGCCGTACTGAGCGACGGATTTTTGCAGGTTGCCGCCTGCGGCGGAATCGATCTTCGCACTCTGCCGGCAAGGCAGGTTCTCGTTCACGGGAAAGAAGAAATTCCGGCCGTTTTCACCAGCACTCCTCCCCATCTGCAAAAAGCGGAGGAAACCTTTTCCGATATTCATGCTTTTTATCTGGATACCGGCCTTCGTTCCGGGGTGGAAAAGCTCGTTTGCGTCGGGGATTTTGTCACCTATACCCCGCATTTTCAGCCGTTGCTGGGCAACCGGATCTGTGCCACCTCTTTCGACGATCGGGCCGGAGTGGCTGCCCTTGTGCATCTGTACGAACGCGTCAAGGGGAAGGACCTTCCCTGCAATCTGCTGTTTCAAATCAGCAATGCCGAAGAATTGGGGCTTCGCGGGGCGGTAACGGCCGCCTATGGCTGTCAGGCCGATGAGGCCATCTGTCTGGATGTCAGTTTCGGGAACGCACCCGGCATTCAGGAAACCGACTGCGGGAAAATAGGCGGCGGCACCATGATCGGTTTTTCGCCGATTCTCAGCCGCGGCATCAGCGCTTCCCTGCGCCGTTCGGCAAAAGAGCGAAAAATTGCCTTCCAATGTGAAATTATGGGCGAAACCACCGGCACCGACGCCGATGTAATTTCCCTTACCCAAAGCGGAATCCCCTGCGGATTGCTTTCCATTCCAATCCGGAATATGCACACTGACTGTGAAATCCTCTCGCTTTCCGATCTGACGGCCACGGTTGATCTGTTGGAGGCGTATATTGAAAAGAAGGCGGAAATTTCATGCTGAAACACTTAAAAGAACTTTGCCTGCTCCCCGGTATCTCGGGAGATGAAGGCGGCGTTCGGAAATATATTCAAAATCACCTCCCGGCCGACTGCTCCGCGCTGACGGATGCACTTGGGAATCTCTTTGTAGAGAAAAAAGGTCAAAAACCGGCAAATTTTCGGGTGCTGCTGGATGCCCACATGGACGAAGTGGGCATGATCGTTTCTTCCATCCGGGAGGATGGCTTTTTGTCCTTTCACCCCGTCGGGGGAATTTCTTCCTCGGCTTTGCTGAGCCGTCGGGTACTTGTCGGTGGCCGTGTCCCCGGGGTAATCGGAACGGTTCCGGTGCATCTTCTGTCCAAAGAAGAACGGAAGGCCCCCCCAAAAACCGATTCTCTGGTGATTGATATCGGCGCGGCCGATCGGGCCGAAGCCGAATCGGTTGTTTGCGTAGGGGATTCGGTTACCTTTGAAGCCAATTTCACCCTGCTCGGCGAGGGGGCGGTTTGTTCCAAAGCTCTGGACGACCGCATCGGATGCGCCATTCTTCTGAATCTGCTGCAAAAACCGGCAGAATACGGATTCACGGCGGTTTTTTCGGTGCAGGAAGAGGTCGGTGCCCGGGGAGCGGCCGTTGCCGCCTATCGGGTAGCACCCGACTTTGCGTTCTGCCTGGAAGCCACCACCGCCGCCGATCTGCACGGTGTTCCGGCGGAAAATCAGGTCTGTCGGTTATCCGGTGGCCCGGCCGTTTCATTTATGGATTTATCCACCCTTTACGACCGGGAACTGTACCGTGCCGCCCTGCAAAGCGGCATTCCCTGTCAGCCAAAATCGGCGGTGGCCGGCGGCAACAATTCCCGGTCCCTGCAAAAAGCCGGTAACGGAGTACGCACCCTGGCTCTTTCGGTTCCCTGCCGCTATATTCATTCCTCCTGCTGTGTTGCCGATCTGAACGATATCGACAACACCCTTCGGCTGGCAGAATACCTTCTGACCCATGTTCAGGAAGGAGATTTTCGGTGATTGTTCCTTTCACCGCCTCTCCCGAACAGCTTCCGAAACGCGCCGATGTTTCCCTGGTCCGTTTTCGCTGTCACTATGCCGCCTATCGACAATATCCGGCCCTTGCGTCCTTTTGGGTTCAGCAAAATCCGGATGCCTCTCCCGGGGCCTTTTTGTGCCGCATCGGGAGTACCGTCACCCTGGTCGACCTGGGCGGCGAAAAAGAGGAACTTCTTTCTCTGCTTCAAATGCTTTCTCCCCGGGTCGTTTTTTGCAGCCAATCGGCGGCGCAGCGATTGGGGCTTTCCGTTGAAACGCCCTGTTTTGTTCTCAAGGCTCCTGTTTTTCCGGGGGATTCTTTGGAATTTTCCGGTTCGGCGCTTTCCCTGTCCCGCTTTTTGGGCCGTTGGCTCGAAGTAGAGGATGAATCGGCTGCCGCTGCCGATATCTCCCATCGCCTGCGTCACGGCTGCGCTTCCGCGATTTTGCGGCCCGACGGAGCCGGGCTGGTTTATTTTGACCGCGAATTTCGCTATCTTACCGCCCTGGCCATTCCTGCCGACAAGCGGCACCAGGGAATCGGCCGAGAGCTTTGCCGACTCTTAAGCCGGGGAACTCAATCAACCATATTGGTTTGTTGTTCCCGGGAAAACATCGGGTTTTATGAGAAATGCGGTTTTTCGCTTTGTTCCGAAGCCGCCTATTGCGCGGTTCCCTGATTCCATTTTACATAGAAAGGTTTGCTTCATGAACGATCCGTTTTTTACCATTGACGAACAATTGCGCCGGTCGGCCGATGACGCCCTCTCGGAAGTCAGCCCCGCTTTTCAGCGCATTGCCGAAATCACCTCTTATAACCAACAAAAGGTTCTTTCCGCCTTTATCCGCCACCGGGTCAGTGAAATGCATCTGGGCACTTCCACCGGGTACGGGTACGACGATCCGGGCCGCCAAACGCTGGAGGCGGTCTGGGCCGATTGCATGGGGGCTCAGGATGCCTTGATCCGTCACCAGTTTTCTTCCGGAACCCATACTCTGGCGGTTGCGCTGTTCGGGGTTTTGCGTCCGAAAGACACCATGCTGTGCCTGACCGGTCGGCCGTATGACACCCTGATTGATGTTCTCGGAATTGATCAGCCGGTTTCGGGTTCTCTCGCCGATTTCGGCATTGAGTACGATCAGGTGGATCTTTGTTCGGACGGAACCCCGGACCTTCCCGCTATCCGTCAAAAATTGCAAAGTCATTTCTATCGGATGGCCTATATCCAGCGTTCCCGGGGGTACAGCCTCCGCCCCAGTCTGACGGTTGAAAAAATCGGGGAACTGTGTCGGCTGGTGAAGGAAGTTTCCCCCGACACCGTGATCATGGTGGATAACTGTTACGGTGAATTTGTCCAGAAACAGGAGCCCACCCAGGTCGGAGCCGATCTCATTGCCGGTTCCCTGATCAAAAATGCCGGCGGCGGCATCGCGCCTACCGGCGGGTACATCGCCGGCCGAAAAGATTTGGTCGAACAGTGTGCCTACCGCATGACCGCTCCGGGGGTCGGGCGGGAAATCGGTGCTACCCTCGGGCACAACCGGGAGTTGTTTATGGGGGTTTTCTCGGCACCTCATGTTGTTGGCGAAGCATTGAAAACCGCCGTTTTTGCTTCCGCTTTCTTCCAAAAGCTCGGTTATCCGGTCACCCCTCTGCCCGATGAAATCCGGGCCGATATCATCCAAAGTGTTGTTCTTGGGGATGAAAAGACGCTGATTGCTTTCTGCCAGGGAATGCAAAAAGGCGCTCCGGTTGATTCTTTTGTGATTCCCGAACCCTGGGATATGCCGGGCTACAATGATCAGATCATTATGGCGGCCGGTGCCTTTACCGGCGGTGCTTCGATCGAATTGTCGGCCGATGCCCCTTTAAGAAGTCCCTATGCCGCCTGGATGCAGGGGGGGCTGAATTTTGACAGTGCCCGGATCGGCGTTTTACTTGCCGCACAATCGATGCTGGACTGCGGCGCCCTTACCTTACAAAATCAGGAGAATGCGTCATGCTGAAAACAGTTTTTACCGGCGAAGTGCTTCATGCGCTGCGCTTAGAACACGGAATGCTGATTGCCTATTGCGAAGAAAAAGATGATGTCCGGATGACCGTTGCTTTTAAAATGGTATCTTTTGACACCGGAAAAATCACCAATGTTGCCAAAAACATTTACCAACTTTCCAAATTCGGGAGCAACTACAAAGCCTTTTGTATGCAGGTGGATAACTACATTACCTGCAAAGTTCTCCCTTTCCACAACGGGAAAATGCTGATTGTGGAACGGGACGGCAGTGCCAAACTGCTGAATACCGACGCTTCCGCCCTGTGGATCGGTTCTCTTTGTTATAAAGGACTGGCCCCTTCGGGAATTGATATTTATGAAAACAAACTCTGGGCCTGTTTCCCATCGGAAAATGTTTTGGTTCGCTATAATCTCAGCACCATGCACGAAGAATTACGCATTGGCGGCGGAAAGAATTCTCCCTTTTCTTCTCCGGTGGATCTCTTCATTCGGGATCGGTTCGCCTTTGTTTGCAACCCCGGCACCATGCAGCTGCTGCGTGTGGATCTGGAAACCTTTGCTTTAAATGTAGAAGAGGAATTTACCACCCCGGTCCGTCAGTATTTCGAGGCCGACGGCTATCGTTTCATTGTCAACGATGACGGTGTCTTTATGCTTTCCTGAATTTCCCCTCTTGACAAACCGAAAACGGGGCGTTATAATACTTTTGTCGAAAGGCTTTGATAAGAAGGAGTAGCGATTTTGCCGACAGCCAAGAGAGAAAACGGTTGGTGGAAGTTTTCGTGTCGGGTTTCGTGAAGCAGTCTTTGAGCCGCTTTCTTGAACCGGCAGTAGAGAAAGACGGGTTCTCCCGTTACAGAGAAACGGTATGTTTGTACCGGCAGAGTGCGGGGGTTTCCCCGAATTCAGGTGGTAACGCGGTTTATTCGCCCTGAACGCCAATGGCGTTCAGGGCGTTTTATATAACTGCCAATCAGAATATTTTAAAAGGAGAGAAGAAACTCATGAACCTGAAAATTTTAAAACTGCTTAACAAAAATGCCCGGATGCCCCTGGCCGATATCTGCACCGTTACCGGAAGAAGCGAAGAAGAGGTTCTTCGGGAAATCCGTGAAATGGAACAGGAAGGCTATATCCGCGGCTATAAGGCCGTCATTGACTGGGAACGGGTAGACACCACCCAGGTTTCTGCCATCATCGAACTGAAGGTTGTTCCGAAGCCCAATTTCGGCTTTGAAGATGTTGCCAAAAAGGTTGCTTTGTACCCGGAAGTAGAGTCGGTCTATCTGATGTCGGGTGATTTTGACCTGAATGTTGTGGTCAAGGGGCATACCTTCCACGAAGTGGCCATGTTTGTGGCCAAAGAACTTTCCACCATTGAATCGGTTACTTCCACCAGCACCCACTTTGTTCTGCGCCGGTATAAGGAACTGGATGTCAGCCTGGCCGACCGGGAAAAAGACGACAGAGGAGTTGTTTCTATATGATCGATTACCAAAAGGCGCTCAATTCTTCCGTTGTTTCCCTGAGGCCGTCCGGTATTCGGAAATTTTTCGATGTTGCGAACACCATGGAGGATGTTATTTCCCTGGGCGTTGGGGAACCGGATTTCCTGACCCCCTGGAAAATCCGCAAGGTTGCGATTGAAACCCTGGAAAAAGGGAAGACCCGTTATTCCTCCAATTGGGGCCTGCTGGAACTGCGCAAAGCCATTAATGACTATTTGACCCGAAAATTTTCCATTTCCTATGATCCGGAGGGAGAAATTCTGGTAACAGTCGGTGGCAGCGAGGCCATCGATGCCTGTGTGCGAAGTGTGGTGGAGCCGGGGGACGAAGTGATTATTCCCCAGCCGAGTTATGTCTGCTATGAACCGATTACCCGCATGGCCGGCGGCGTTCCGGTGATTATTCCCACCAAAGCCGAAAATGATTTCAAACTGACCGCGGAAGAACTGCGTTCCCACATCACCCAAAAGACCAAACTGCTCATTCTCCCCTACCCCTGCAATCCGACCGGTGCAATCATGGAACGGGAGGATCTGATTGCTTTGGAAAAGGTGCTGCACGATACCAACATTCTGATTCTTTCGGATGAAATCTACGCCGAACTCACCTACGGGCAGAAGCACGTCGCCCCGGCCTCCATTCCCGGTCTGTATGAGCGTACCATCACCGTCAACGGCTTTTCCAAGGCCTTTTCCATGACCGGATGGCGGCTTGGATACTGCTGCGGCCCGCGGGAAATTCTGCGGCAAATTACAAAACTGCATCAATACTCCATCATGTGCGCCCCCACCACCTCCCAGTATGCCGCGGTAGAAGCCCTTCGGCATTGCGACCTGGAAGTGGAGCAAATGTTGGAGGAATATGACAACCGCCGCCGCATTATGGTGGACGGCTTCAATCGAATCGGTCTGCGTTGTCGAACCCCGAAAGGCGCTTTTTATGCCTTCCCGGATATTTCTTCCACCGGAATGAACTGCGAAGATTTCTGCGAAAAACTGCTGTATGAAGAAAAAATCGCCATTGTACCGGGCACCGCCTTTGGGAAGGGAGGAGATTCCTTTGTCCGCGCATCGTATTGTTATTCCACCGATCATATTCATATCGCCCTGCAGCGGATTGAAAACTATCTGCAAAAACTACATGGTTGATTCCGGTGAATAATCCAATCATCCCGTTGGGCTTCGGGGGATCGCTGCGGCGGTCCTCCTCTTTCTTTTTTTGAGCCGTGGTTCCGCGTTCATCCCCCCTTCCGCGTACAAAAAGCAGAAAAAAGCCGGGATCACGCTTTCGCGAGAATCCCTGGCTTTTTTCGAACGGGTCACCACAAAATAGCACCGCCGGTGCCTGTTTAAATTTCAATTAACTTCACATAAAGCTGATAAAGTGCAATCATTATTTTATATCCACGGGCTTTCGCCCTCTCCGAATTTGATTTACCGGAATTTCCTGAATACCGTAAATTTCTTAAAGACCCCCTCAAATTGTTTTTTGAGAAAACATTGCGAAATCTGCATTGGTCTATATTTTCACATCTTCAGGTTTTCTTGGATTGCATTCTCCGATTTATAGGATCGGAAAGTTACCTGTACATCGGACTCACCCTTCCTGGTTATTTTTGCCCCTGAACCGGTTCGGCTTCCGTTTTCATCGGTATCAGCCACCTTTCCTTTGTCTGTGTCTATATTGTAATGCATATTTGCTAATTTGTCAAGTCTTTTTTGAAAATTATTGTGTGAATTTTCTTGTTTTACTCAAAAACCCGGAAAAGGGGGCAGTTTTCTATTGACGAAAGCCGGCAAAAGCGGTACAATAGGAGTACCAAAGTCGGCGTGTTTTCGGTCTGTTTTGGCCGAGTCTGTCGAGGCTTTTTCCGCCGGCGGGCGGTGCCGATCGGCAATCGCCGGTGCAGGAAAAGGCGAAAAAAAGATTGACAGGTAAACGGGGTTTCCGCTGTTTTGCCTAAGGAGGAACAACATGAGCGAAGAAAATCTGAATGAAGAATATAATCCGGATATCATTACATTAAGCGATGATGACGGGAAAGAATATGTATTCGAGGTGTTGGATGCCATAGAAACCGACACCGACCGTTATTTAGCTCTGCTCCCCCAATACGACGATCCGCAAAAGATGCTGGATGATTCCGGCGAACTGGTAATCGTCAAAGTGGGAGAAGAAAACGGAGAAGAATACTATTACGAAATCGAAGACGATGATGAATACGAAACCGTAGCCGACGCATTTATGGACCGTCTTTCGGATTTCTTTGAAATCGACGAAAAATAAATCATTCCCATCCATTGATCCTGCCCTGTTCGCGGACTGTGGCTATTATAACCCTACAACCTTTTTAAACGGGGCCGTCGCTCGGGTGGCGGGTTTGCAGGCCTCCCGCATTTTACGGACGTTGGAAGCACAAAACCATCCGGCTGGCACCCACCTGCTTTACCGCAGGTTATCAATACCCGATACGGCAGGGCGGGATCTCTTATTTTCGGAAAGGAACATGGCTATGCTGAAACCAACCGGCATTTTGCGTCCGGTCGATCCGAATGGTCGCGTCGTTATTCCCAAGGAAATTCGCCGCCTGATGGATCTAACCGACGGAACCGACCGATTTGAAATTTTGATGAATGACCAGAATGATCTGATTTTGCGGAAATATCAGCCCACCTGTATTTTTTGCGGTGAGGCTGAAAATGTGGTCGCCTTTTCCAACCGAATGGTTTGCCGCGGCTGTATTGACCGCCTGATTGCTCTGCGTGAAACCCTACCGATTTCCGAGCCTTCCTGATTTTGGCAGATTTTCATCTTCTTACCGGCAAGAAGGCCCCTTCCGAAGCAACTATTTTAAACTTTAGCGGCGGCCCGTTTGGGCCGCCGCTTTTGGAAGGATTTAATCTCATTTTTACGTGTAAAAGCCGCATCCCCGCACACCGGCACA
>CAKSNI010000034.1 GCA_934476025.1 uncultured Eubacteriales bacterium
TTCTTTTTCGGTAGGCAAAGGACAGCGCTTCCTGAACGGTGCTCAGCAACCGGGGGGTGAATTCTTCCTTCGAAATACCGAGGGAAGCCAGCGCCTTTTTGTTTTTGCGCAGGTATTTGTGCCAGGTTTTCTGCTCCGTGTCGCTCAGATCGATATGGTAGAGCAGATTGCACAGGGATAGAATGGTTTCTTTGTGATTCCGGCAGTAATCGGGATCGGAAGTTTTTCCGTAAGCCAAAACGAAATCATAAAAATCGTTTTCACTGTAAAGCGGCTGCCCCCCACCAGATTCAGGCGTAAAAAGAATTCTACACCGTTTCCGTGGGCGGCGGCCCGAACGGCGGCATCCCCGACATCCAGCAGGCAAAGCCTCAAAACCATTAAGCCGGTTTCGGTTCTGTTTTCGGAAATGTATTTTTATTTGATCGGGTATGCCCGGGACGGAAAACCGTCCTACCCGATTGTTTTTCGGGTGGATCGGATGAGCGGAATTCGGGAAACGGGCGACGGATTTGAAGTCCCCTATCGGGACCGCTTTGAAGAAGGTGAGTTCCGAAAACGGGTGCAGTTTATGTATTCGGGAGAATTAAAAACGGTGAAATTTGAGTATTCCGGCGTGTTGGAAGCTCTGCTGGATCGGCTGCCGACGGCCCGGATTCTCTCTGAAAAAGACGGTGTGTATACCGTTTGCGCCGAAACCTTCGGTGACGGCGTTCTGATGTGGATTCGGGCGCAGGGCAACTGCGCGAGAATTTTATCGGATGCCTCACCGACACCACCCGATGTGAATCGAAAAGACATTCCCTGAACCAAAACGCAGCGGCCGGCCGTCTGATGCACAGACAGCCGGCTGCTGTTTTTTTGACTGCTTGGGGCAAAATGCCTGCAAAAAGCAGCCGCGCCCCTTTCAAAAACGGGCGCGGCTGTCGAAAAGTTTCTTGACAAAAATTTCATAGAGTTCAGCACTCTGCGAGCAATTTCTATTCATCAACTGCCAAGATTATAGCACGCTTTTTCAGAAAATGCAAGGGAAATCCGGTATTTTCTGAAATTTTACAAAGCGCATAAAGGGTTCAAAAGCAGAAAACATCGAAGCGAAGAGGCCTTGGCGGCAGGACCGGAGCTTTTTGCAGTCACATTTTCAGTCAACCGTTTTGTACTCCTTTTTTCAAAAAGGGATTGCAAAAAAGTCAATAAGAATCGGAGGGTTACACATGAGAAAAGGCGAAAACATTTTCAAAAGAAAAGACGGACGGTGGGAAGCCCGATACATCAAGGGATACGATCTTTCCGGAAAGGCAAAGTACGGGTTTTGTTACGGGAAAACCTATCGGGAGGCCAAAGAGAAGGTGAACGAATGCCGGACATCGTTGGCTTTCGGACAACCGGTTATTTCGGGTGACCATCGGCATCGGTTTACCTTTTATTGCGGAGAATGGCTCCGGCTGCGTCGGGAGTGTGTGAAAGAATCCACCTATATCAAATACGAAACCATTCTGAAAAAACACATTTTGCCCGGGCTGGGCGATTGCTTTCCTCAGGCAATGACCACAAAGCGGGTGGATGACTTTACAAAAGGACTATTGGCCCGGGAGGGGCTTTCCGTCAAAACCGTTCGGGACATTCTGACCGTGCTGCGGGGCATTCTCAAATATACCGCTTCCGCTTTTCCGGGGGTGTTTTCGGCTATGGACATCCATTATCCCAAGGAACCCAGACGGGAAATGCGGGTTCTCTCCCGCGAAGAACAAACCCGTTTCGCGCAGTTTTTGCTGACCGATACGGATTGCTGCAAATTCGGCCTTTTGCTGATGCTGCTGACAGGGATGCGGATCGGGGAACTCTGCGCGCTGCGATGGGAAAACATTGATCTGCTGGAAAGAACCGTTCGGATTGATGCCACTCTGCAGCGGCTGCATGACTGCGACGCATCCGGGAACAGGCGCACCCGGGTGGTGATCGGCTCCCCCAAAAGCGACACATCGGCCCGTACCGTGCCGATTACCGATTCGGCCCTTTTGCTGTGCCGCCGCTTTGCCGCTGTCCGGCCGGAGGTCTATATTCTTACCGGAACCGAGCATTATATGGAGCCGCGAACTCTGCAGTACCGCATGGAAAAGTACACTCGGGAATGCGGTTTGATTGGGGTTCACGCCCATACCCTTCGGCACACCTTTGCCACTCGGGCGGTGGAGGTGGGTTTTGAAATCAAGTCGCTTTCGGAAATTCTCGGCCACGCAACCCCCACCATTACGCTGGAACGGTATGTGCATTCTTCACTGGAGTTAAAGCGGGCCAATATGGAAAAAATGGCGGCGGCCGGGCTTTAATATTCGCAGTCGGTCTTTGGTGTCACCGGGCCCGGCATCTTGTCAAAAGCCGGGATAATCCCGGGTTTTCGCCGCCGGTTTCGCAGAGTGCTGAACTCTATGAAATCGGCCGGTTTCGTTTTCCCAATCCGCGCCCGGTTGCGGAATTTTCCGGCAGGCCGAAAAGGGCGCCGTTTTGAGGAAAATAAATAGCGGAACCAAGCGGAAGAAAAAACGAAAATCAGGTGTTCCCAGCGCCGGGGAGGCCAATTTGTCGCGAAATGAGAAAGCCGTTTGACTCAGCGCGCGAACAGCAGGTTCCGGCAAGCCGAAGCAACACAAAAAGGGAGTGAAAACGAGTGGAACGCAAACAAAGCCATAAAATTTGGATCGCGGTGCTGGCGGTTCTGCTCGCACTCAGTTTTGTTGGGGGCATCGGGGTGCTGCTGCATCGAAAACTGGTCGATACGGTTCCGGCCGGGCCTACTGTCTCCGATTCCGCGGAGCCTTCCGGTCAAACGCCGGGCAATTCGGAAACGGGCGATTCGGAAACGGGCAATTCGCAAAAATCGGAATCCGCCGAAGATGCGGCCGGTTCCCTGACCGGTACTGCCAAAAACCGAGAGGCTGTAACGCTGGAACTGTACCGCCGGCAGCCGGAAGAAAATCTTCCCTTCCGGGCCGAAAACCTTTTCCCCGGAGATCGGGTAACCGAACATTATCGGGTACGGGTGGCCTATCACGACCGGGTGACGCTGCATTATCAGGCAGAGATTCGATCGGGATATGAGAAGCTGGCCGAAGTGCTGAAAATCCGGGTTCGCTTGCTGTCAACCGGCGAAACCCTGTATGACGGCCGGATGCGGGATATGACCGAAAGCCTGACCTGTCGGTTGGCATCGGCTACCTCTACGGTGGAGGAACTTCCCTTTGAAATCACGGCATACCTTGACACACAGGTGGGCAATGAATATCAAAACCGGGCGCTGGTTGCCGATTTTCGCTGGTGGGTGGAAGAAACCGGAAACCTGGATCATTCCCCTAAAACCGGCGATGTCATGGCGCTTTTGCCCTGGGCCGCTTCGGCCCTTGCCTGCGGCGGTCTGATCTTTTTGCTGGCTGCCCGCAAACGCAGAGAGGGGGGAGTCGATGCGTGAACGAAAAACGGCCGGAAAGCTGACCGACAGCCTGATCACGATATTTCTGCTTGCCCTTTGTCTGTGCATTACCACGGCAGCGCTGGTGTATACCTCGATTTCGGTGGAAAATAACCGGTTCAAAACCGGGCAGGTACAGATCAATTT
The DNA here is from genome assembly GCA_934476025.1 of uncultured Eubacteriales bacterium. Classification (GTDB taxonomy): domain Bacteria; phylum Bacillota; class Clostridia; order Oscillospirales; family Acutalibacteraceae; genus SIG607. Next base: position 3,614 of record CAKSNI010000034.1, read on the forward strand.
GAATGACGGGCTCCCCGTGATTCGGGAACAGGAATTCCGCTTTGAACCGGGAATGACCGTGGTTAAGGAATTCTTTATTGAAAATGACAGTACCTGGGATGTGTACTATCGGCTGTATCCCGATCAGGCTTCCGGCGTTCTGGCCGATGTGCTGAATATCACGGTGAAAGACGGCGAAACCGTTCTGTATACCGGGCTCATGAGCGGATGGACGAGGCAGAGTTCCGTTGCTGCCGAGAACGTACTGAAGGTCGGGCAGCGCCGCTATTTGACCGCTGAATTTTATTATCCCGAAAAGAGCGGCAATGATACGCAAGACGCCGATCTTTCCTTTGTCCTTTTTGCCGAGGCGACCCAAGCCAAAAACAATCCCGGCCGGCAATTCAGCTGATAAAAAGGCAACCGGAAAAATTTTAAAACAAAAAACACGGGAAACCGGGCAGACCGGAAAACCCGGAGGGGGGCAGAAAAATGAAGGTGCGGCGCCGAATTCGCAGCGTGGCGATGTGGGTGCTTGCGGCCATCGCCGTTGCAATGATGATTTTTACCGTGGTTGCGGTTTCCACCTTTAATCGGACCGACCGAAAACTGTTTGGCTGCCGGGCGCTGATTGTTCTTTCTGATTCCATGAGTAAAACCGATTTTTCGGCCGGCGATCTGGTGCTGGTGAAAGAGGTGGATCCGGCCACCCTCAAGGAGGGGGATATCATTGCCTATACTTCCCAAAATTCCGCCAACTTCGGCGAAACGGTGACCCATAAAATCCGCCGTCTTACCACCGATCCGCAGGGCAATCCGGGGTTTATTACCTACGGCACCACCACCGATACCGACGACGAAACGGTGGTCACCTATCCGTATGTACTGGGGCGGTATCAACGGCGAATTCCGAAAATCGGGTTCTTTTTCCGCTTTTTGAAAACCACCCCCGGCTACATTGTGTGTATTCTGATTCCGTTTTTGCTGCTGATTTTGGCAGAAAATATTCGCTGCATTCGCCTGTTCCGTCAATACAAAGCGGAAGAAGCGGCAAAATTGCGGGCCGAACGGGAACAGATGGAAACCGACCGTGCCGAAAATCAGCGGCTGCTGCAGGAACTGAAAGCCATGAAAGCGCAGCTGGCACAAAACGGCGGCGAAACGCCGAAAACGGACGAAACACCGTCCGACACCGATACGGTGTAAACACGGCAAATCCGTGTTTTACATATTGTCATTGAAAAATAGGAAAAGGAGGAAAAAAACAATGACAAGTAGTAAATCTACCAAGCGGGCATTGATTTCCAGCACACTGGCTATCCTTATGTGTGTGGCAATGCTTATCGGCACCACCTTTGCGTGGTTCACCGACACCGCATCTACTGCGGTCAACAAGATCCAGACGGGGAATCTGGACATGGAAGTGGAGTACACTCTTGACGGAGAAAACTGGAACGATCTCGACGGAGCAACCGACATTTTCCAAAAGGGACTGTGGGAGCCGGGTCACACTGAGGTCGTGGCACTCAAGTTCAAAAACAACGGCAATCTGGCGCTGAAGTACAGCATCAACATGAATATTGTTGATGAAACGGCGGGTGTCAACAAGTTTAATCAGGAATACAAGCTGTCCGACTATCTGAAGGTAAAGACTCTCTCGCAAGAAGCAAGTGGAATCGGAGATATTTGCATCGGTATGGCGTTTTCCGCACGGAATGATAGCCTCGGCTACACAGCCACCGCAAATTTCAAGGATGCTACCGTTCTTGACCACGACCTGTTGCTCGCTCCCGGAGAGGTTGGCAACTATCTGATTATGAAGGTTTATATGCCCGAAACGGTGGGCAACGAGGCCAACGCCATTTCCACCGAGAAGGCAGCTTCCATCCGCTTCGGTCTGAATGTGGTAGCTACGCAGGTGCCCTATGAAAAGGACAGCTTCGGCAACACCTATGACAAGGATGCTACTTATCCTGTAATCGTTTCTAATCAGCAGCAGGCAAACGATGCAATCACGAATGCTACCGATAAGAAGGTAAACATTTCTATTGCTTCGGGTCAAACCATCACTCTTGACAATGGCATTGCAAATGAGGGGGATAAGAGCCGCGACATCACTTTCAGCGGTGACGGCAGCCAGACGGTAGATGCTATTACAAATGCTGTCAGCGCAGAGGGCGGACAGTTGAACTATCAGCGTGGCTCTTCTTTCACATTCGAAAACCTCACCATTCAGGCTGGCGAAGGCAACTTTGATGGTATTGTCTGCAACGAACTGACCTTTAAGGACTGCACCATCAAGGGCAAGCTGACCCTGTTCGGCAAGGCCACCTTCATCAACTGCGTCTTTGACAACACCATGGCCAACCAGTACTCCATCTGGACCTGGGGCGGCACGGATGTGACCTTCGAGAACTGCACCTTCAACACCAACGGCAAGGCAATCCTGCTCTACGGCGGAGCGGATGGTAAAAACCCCACCAACCTCGTCGTAAACAACTGCACCTTCAATGACCGCAATAACGGCGTTGCCGGTAAAGCGGCTATTGAAATCGGTAACGATTACAACGCCACCTATACCCTGACTGTTAAAAACGCTACTGTTAACGGATTTGCCGACGGCAAAAACACCGGTTCCAAGCTGTGGGCAAACAAAAACAGCATGGATGCAGCACATCTCACCGTTACTATTGACGGAAACAAGGTTCAGTAACCTTTTTCAAGTCCTCTCCACCCATCGCGGCGGAGGGGCAATCAAAGGGCATATCGTCGACACAGGCTTTGTATCTTTCCGCCCGCCGTAAGCGGCAGGCGTCCATCACGGTGCTGTGTCTCCTCTCCCCAACAAAACCGCTTTGCTTGTTTTGTCGGGGGCCCCGGATGAATATGTCTTTTGATTGCTTTGGTGTAATCACGGAAAACCGCGTTACGATATAGAAAAATGAGGAGGAAACCAAAATGACAAAAGAAAAGTCACTCAAACGGGCATGGATGAGCGCCGCATTGTCGGTACTTTTGTGTGTAGCCATGCTCATCGGCACCACCTTTGCGTGGTTCACCGACACCGCATCCACCGCGGTCAACAAGATCCAGGCCGGGAATCTGGATGTACAATTAGAGTACAGCAAAGATTTCACCGAATGGAAAAAAGTGAACGATACGACTAAGGTGTTCGAGAACAGCACACTGTGGGAACCCGGTCGTACAGAGGTTGTATATCTTCGTGTTACGAACGCAGGAACGCTTGCACTGAAGTATACGCTCGGCATTTATAACCTTTACAATAGCACCGGCAAAAATGTTTTGGGCAACAAATATAGACTCAGCGACTATGTGAAGCTGGGCGTAGCGGAAGCCGATGCTGCATATGCAGACCGTGCGGCGGCGATCAGTGCTGTGCAAGACAGCGCCAAAACGCTTAATAGTATTGGAGACACCGGTGTTGTCGGTGCAGACCTTGCTACCAACACTACAAAGGTCTATGCAATGGTGCTTTATATGCCTACGGAAGTCGGAAACGAAGCTAACCCGAAAAATAATGATCCGTATTGGGCGGCAAAGGTTTCCTTCGGTATCAGTGTAAGCGCTACACAGGCAATGTCTGAATCGGATTCGTTTGACAATACATACGATGAAGATGCTGCCACCATTCTGTCTGCAATCAGCTTTTCTTCCGGAAAGCACGAAATCACCCAGAATATGCAGGCGAACGGACGCTTTGGCGCAGTACAGGCGGAAAGAACAGCTCAGTTTAATATCAATGCCGATGTATATGCCGTGTACACAAAAGATACAAACGGCACTACCGGCGGAGCCATGGCTGTTTCTGCTGATGGAGACAGTAAGGTCATCATCAACGGCGGTGATTTCCGTCAGGTCAGTGTACCTGCCGACGACCCTGTATGCGATCTGATTTATGCCCTCGGCAATGCTACGATCGAAATCAACGGCGGTACCTTCAAGGCCGTGACTCCCGCTAATACCTTGAACTGCAAGGATGGCTCCAATGCGAAGATCACCGTTAAGGGCGGTAGCTTCTATAAGTATGACCCGTCTAACCCGACCCTTGGAGACAACGAAGTTGTCGTTGCTCCAGGCTACCATGTAGTACAAGACGGCAACTGGTTCAATGTTGTTGCCGATTAACTGAAAATCACAAAGAAATCAAGTCCTCTCCACCCATTGCGGCGGAGGGGCAATCAAAGGGCATATCGTCGACACAAGCTTTGTATCTTTCCGCCCGCCGTAAGCGGCAGGCGTCCATCACGGTGCTGTGTCTCCTCTCCCCAACAAAACCGCTTTGCTTGTTTTGTCGGGGGCCCCGGATGAATATGCCTTTTGATTGCTTTGGTGTAATCACGGAAAATCGCGTTACGATATATTACGATATAGAAAAATGAGGAGGAAACCAAAATGACAAAAGAAAAGTCACTCAAACGGGCATGGATGAGCGCCGCGTTGTCGGTACTTTTGTGTGTGGCCATGCTCGTCGGCACCACCTTTGCGTGGTTCACCAGCACCGCATCCACTGCGGTCAACAAGATCCAGGCCGGGAATTTAAAGGTGGATATTGTTGATCAAAACAACCAATCTTTAAACGGCAAAACGCTCAGCTTTAAAAACAAGGAAGGCAGCGCCGATATCCTGTGGGAACCGGGTGCCACCTTCACACTGGATCCCTTTAATATTGTAAACAAGGGAAACCTTGCTTTCAAGTATAAGGTTGTTATCAGTGGCGTTAACGGCAACGCAAAACTGCTCGAAGCGATCGACTTCTTCGTTAAAATCGGGGAAGCCGAACAAGTGGCTCTTGCTGATTGGGATGGCATCCTGCTGCCCGTGGGCGAAGCCGCTACCGACACCATGGATGCAGGAACCACTTCTGCTATCACGATTTCCGGTACAATGAAGAAAGAAGCCGGCAATGAGTATCAGGGTCTGTCCATCGACGGCATCGGCATCACCGTTGTTGCTTCTCAGTATACATACGAGTACGACAGCTTCGGCAACACCTATGATGCAAATGCTGACGAAAGCACTGCTTTCTACACTCTTGCTCAGTTCAATGCGCTGACCAAGATTCCCGAGGGTGTCAAGGTAGCATATGTTAATCTGAACGGTGCTTCTCTCGAGGGCGGCCTCACCGTCGGTAATGAGAATATCGCAGATCACTATACTTACACGGATTGGGGTAGCGATATCGCACCCGTTGGTTATCCAAAAAAGGTTGGGACTGATAAGAGAGCGAGTGATGGTGCTACTCGCTACATCTATTCCACCGGTAAGCCTGCGGCTGATATCATTCTGATTGGCTCTGTAACGGGCGCAAA
>CAKSNI010000035.1 GCA_934476025.1 uncultured Eubacteriales bacterium
CGCACAGTTGGTGGTAATCAGAGATAAATAAATTCCGAACGCCCCGTAAAGCACCGAGAAGAACCGCTTGATGAATACCTCCAGCAGCTGCACCACCGAGGCAATCACCAGAATGAAAACCAGCGTTTGCAGGTAGGTGTAGTTCGGAAACAACAGATAATGATAAATCGGCCAGGTCAACGCCGTGGCAATCAGCATAACCAGCGTAACCGCCAGCCCCATACTGACCGCGGTGGAAACCTTTTTGGAAACGCCGAGGAAGGGACAGATTCCCATAAACCGGGAAAGAATCATATTGTCGGTCAGAATTCCGGCCAGAATAATAGACACAATGGCGGTAACATTATTCATCGAACAGATCCTCCTCTTCCGGTTTTCTTTCGTTGCCTTCCTTTAACAGTTCGCAGACATTTTTCCCCGGGCAGGCACTGCACCCGGTGGATTGAACCGGCTTTTTCCCCTGTTTCATCGCGATTTTATTGGAAAGAGCAATCAGCAGCCCGAACACGAAAAACCCGCCGGGCGGCAGAATGAAGATAAGCATCGGCTGCATAAACGAACCCTGCAGCGGAATCACCAGGCTGTCGGAAAGGGTGATCATGCCGGTTCCGAGCACCTCCCGGATCAACCCCATACAGCAAAGGGCCGCCGTAAACCCGATTCCCATGCCGGCACCATCCAGCACACTTTCCAAAACGGCGTGTTTGCTGGCAAAAACTTCGGCCCGGGCCAAAATAATACAGTTTACCACAATCAGAGGCAGATAAATTCCCAACGCGTTATAAATGCTGACCACATACGCCTGCAGCAGCATCTGTACCAGGGTAACAAAGGCCGCAATGATGGTGATGAACGCCGGGATCCGCACCTTTTGCGGAATGATATTGCGAAGCAGGGAAATCACCAGATTGGAGCAGATCAGTACCACCATGGCAGCGATTCCCATGCCGAACCCGTTCTTTAAAGAAGTTGTAACCGCCAGTGTCGGGCAGGTACCGAGCACCAGCCGAAGCACCGGATTTTCCTTCACGATGCCATCAGTCAGAAAATGAAGACGGGATGTTTTTTCAGCCATTGTTTTCCCCCTCCTCTCCCGAAGTTTCCGCCGAATCAGACGAATTTTCGGTTTCCGTTGTGCTGCTTTCCTGTGAGCTGCTTTGCGATGCGGCAGCGGCCTTTTCCTTTTCTTTGGCTTCCGCTTCCCGTACCGCCTTTTCTTCCAAAACCGCCCGAACAACCGTCACAGCCTCGTTGACCGCTTTGTTGACCCCGGTGCTGGAAATAGTCGCCCCCGTCACCGCCGTCACGCCGTCATCATGGCCGGCATCTTTATAAAGGGAAATTTCTCCCTTTTTTCCGGCGTACTGGGAATAAAAGGAAGAACGGGTGACATTCTGCCCCAGTCCCGGCGTTTCATCATCGGCCGAAAGAATCCGGATTTCCCGGATGGTTTCATCCGGCAGAATGCCGACGGTCACCGGAATGGACCCGCCATAACCGGTGCCGTTGACCGTAACAATATATCCCACCGTTTCTCCCTGTTCTCCGATGGCCTCATAATAATCCGATTCTCCGGTACCGTACTGAACCGTCTGCTTCTCATAAGAAGCCGCCGGCAAAACCTCCTGCATGGCCGCAAACAGCTTTTCTTCTTCCTGCTTTCGGATCGGTTCCTTGGTCAGAGCGTTTACCAGCACGAGAGCCGCGGAACAAACCAGACAAATTCCAAACAGAATTGCCACCGTTATCGGCGCAAATTCCGGATTCCACTTCTTTTTACTCACGCGGTTTTCCCTCCCAAGCAAACGGTTTTTTCACCGTAATCCGATCGATATGAGACACCAGAAGGTTCATGAATAAAATGGCAAAGGAAACGCCTTCCGCTGCCGAGCCGGAACGGATCACCGCCGTCAGGGCTCCGCATCCGATGCCGAAAATCAGCTTCCCGAGGGCGGTACAGGGGCTGGTAACATAATCGGTTGCCATAAACAAAGCCCCCAGCATCACCCCGCCGCTGCAAACGGCATAAAGAGGATCGGCGCCGAAAATCCACGAAAACAGTGCCACCGAACCGATAAAGGACACCGGAATTACCGGACTGATCACCCCGCGGATCAGCAGGTATAGCCCGCCGACCGCCAAAAACACCACCGAAGTTTCCCCGATGCATCCGCCATGAATCCCGAAAATCAGGTCACTGATCGCATACTGACCGGACTGCCCTGCCACCGCCAGCGGCGTTGCCGAAGTAACCACATTCGCGCGCAGCGGTTCATAAAAGGTTGTCATCGCACCCGGGAAGGAAATCAGAAGAATAATTCTCGCCGCAATGGCCGGATTGACAAAGTTGTGGCCCAGGCCACCGAACATCTGCTTCACCACAAAAATGGCGGCAAAAGACCCAATCACGGCAATCCAGATATCCGCAAGCCGGAGCGGCGGAAGATTGAGAGCCAGCAACAGCCCGGTGACCACGGCGCTCAGATCGCCGATTGAATTCGCGTGGCCGAAGGCCTTGCACCCAAGGTATTCAAAAAGGACACAACTGCCGACACAAACGGCAATACACAGTGCCGCATGCCACCCGAACATGACAATGCCGAACACCGACGGAAGGCTCAGCGCGACAATTACATCCATCATAATGCTGCGGGTATTGTCGGGTGTTCCCAGGTGCGGCGAAGGCGAAACCGATAATTGATTCACTTTTGTTCCCCCGCTTTCTTTTTGGCCAGGCGCATCATCTGCGTCAGCGGCCGCGAAGCCGGGCAGACAAAGGCACAGCAGCCGCATTCCATGCAGTAATCAACATACAATCTTCGAATCTGCTCCGCCTGATCGGCCCGATAGGCCCGCTCAATGGCAGAGGGATTCAGATTCATCGGACAGTTCGCCGCGCATTTTCCGCAGTGAATGCAGCCGGTCGGCTGCAAAAATCGCCGTTCCGAAAAGGCCAGCACCGCACCGGTGGTTTTGGTAACCGGAAAATCATCATCCGGCAGAGAGGTTCCCATCATCGGGCCGCCGAGAATCAGTTCCCGGACATTTTCAAAATCGGTCTGACAAAAAGTCAGTACCTCGTGAAGTGGCGTTCCGATCGGAACCTGCACATTCTTCGGTTCTCCTACCGCCGAACCGTCCACCGTTACTCTACGGGAAACCAGCGGCATTCCGGTGCGGATATAATGCCCGAGTTTGGCCACCGTGGTGATGTTCATCACAATGCAGCCGGCCCTTGACGGCAGCTTTCCGGCCGTCAATTTTCGCCCGGTCACCGAATAAACGATCACCTTCTCCGCTCCCTGCGGATACTTCGACGGCAATTCCATCAGCTGCACCCGGTCGTCAATATCACTTTTGTCCGAAACGATTTCGTACAACCGGCGGATGGCCTCTTTTTTATTGTTTTCAATGGCAATTACAATCCGCATAATGCCCAGATATTCCATCAGCAGAAGAACCCCGTTCAGCAGATCTTCCTGATCTTCCAAACAGCACCGGTAGTCGGTGGTCACATACGGTTCGCATTCCGCCCCGTTGATAATCAGAGTATCCACCGGATCTTTCGGATTCAGCTTGATGTGAGCCGGAAATCCGGCGCCCCCCAGCCCGACCAAACCGCAATTTCTCGCGGCATCCAACAGGTCCTGCTTTCCGGAAACCGTGACCGGCTTTAAGGCCGGATCCGGTGTCATTTTTCCGTCCGAAACAATCTCGACAGCCTGGCATCTTCCACCGCCCGGTGTTTTGACCCAGGTGATTTTTTCCACCTTGCCCGAAACGCTGGCATGAACGGGGGCACTGACCGGCGCGTCGGTGTCGGCGATTTTGGTTCCGACGCAGACCGAATCCCCGACCGCCACACAAATGCTGCAGGGCGCACCGATGTGCTGTTTTACGGGAATCACCACCCGTTGAGGTACGGGAAGGTCTGCCGTTTTTGAATCTGCCGTGTTCTTCTGATGCGGCAGATACGCCCCATGCCGGATTTTTCCGACGGGAAATAAAATGCGTTCTTTCTGTTCCACAAAAGGACCTCCCAAAAAAGAATCGTAGCCCGAGCTTTTTCGCGTTTTTATTCAGTAAAATCGCGAAAATCTTTCCTTTATAAAATACCATATTTGTCCGCCCGTGTCAAACGAAACTTCTCCCTAAGGGGAATCAGCCGCTCCCCCGCCCCACAAAAAATTTTCTTTTTTCAAAAAAAGACTTGCAAATTTCGAAAAGTATGGTATACTATGGGAGTACCGTTTGAGAGAATTCCTCCCAAATTGGTGCAAGCCACCTATCGCGGGGTAGAGCAGTTGGTAGCTCGTCGGGCTCATAACCCGGAGGTCGCAGGTTCAAGTCCTGTCCCCGCAACCACAAAGGTACGGTAGCAATGATACAAATTGCTACCGTACTTTTTAATTATTCCCTGTGATAATCCCTTGATATAAAGCCAAAAGCGAGGATAGTGGGTTCAAATGCGAACCTGCCGACCTCGCTTTTTTGTTTTACAGGTTTCCGGGCAACTTCTGCTGCCGCTGAAAGTGAACCCACTCTGCCGAACCTTTTAATTTTTCATAGAATAATTAAAAGGTTCGAGAAAAATTAAAAGGTATCCCTTCGCTCGGATTGTTAGGAAAAAGCTCGAACAAACTCCTGTTCGTTGATTCTCATCCTTGCAGCAAATCCTTCGTAATCCGCTGTGTCCGCAGGGATTTTCAATCCGTGTTTCGTAATACTAATATCGTCACGTGGCATGACATTTGATTCGTAAGTCGAACCTTGATTCAACCGCAATTTCATGTCATCCGCCCCCTCTGCTTCAGGGTATAGATAGAATCCCGCCTTTGCGTCAAATCGGAACATATAAGCCAACACCTGTAAATAATCTCTGTTTCCGATGTTATCGATTGGCTTATACTTGGCATCGGCAATGATCCGAGCTTCATTATCCCGGCTGATAAAGTCCGGGTAGATAAGTCCAATATTTCCTTCAAACAGACGTTGGGCTCCTTTGCCGCCTTTATTCATGGGATGATAGAATATTTCGTCAATCAGTGAATTGACGTATTATTCCCATAACCAGGCACCGTCAAAGAGGATGCCATATATCTGCTTTGAGCCGGAACCGATTTGATGCTTCTGATGTCGCAGAATCAAAAGACACAGTCTTTGCAACGCAAGGTATTCACGGAAATAGGCGTGACGGACTGCATTCTTTTTATTCTGCTCAATAATCCGCTGCCTGTCGTATGGCTCATATCCCGAAGTTGCGTCTATGACCAGTTTTACTTCGTCCTTGACCTTGACGAGAATCTTGGTTCCATAAGGTTTCCTCTTGATGAATTCTATGGTATGCCGTACCAATTCCATCAAACTGTTGTCATAGGAGAACTCCCGCTGGCTATATGCGACATTCCCGGTAAAAGGAGTGTTTTTCTCAATGTGCCGTGCAATATCAATCGTTCCCTTAACATATCCGTCATTGTAGTTATGCCGGATATATTCTTTGAAGAGTCCCTTTCGCATTGCCGTCTTTAAGTAATACGGAAACAGGAACAGCAAGAAATTAAACAGTCTGTTGTCTTGATTGGCATCGGTTTCCAAATCAACAAGATTCGGAAAGTCCAATACCCTGTCAATGAGATACTGGAAAAAGTAATCATCCTCTTCACCACTGAACCGAGACTCAATAATAAGCCGCTCATTTCCGCAACCGATAAACCCCATGACATTGCCGGAACGATACGAGTCATTTACACTCTGAAGAATCATCTGATCCCGTGTAATATCTTCGCTATTATCTCATGCAGCATATATTATTTTTTGGAACTTTGCAATTGACAAACGGAACACTTCTCCGTTGGAATATGAACTTTTATCTCTTAAGGAACTTTATGAAAATGGCTCAATTTCCGAACAAGAGTATAATGAAAAAAGGCTATGGTTCTAAACAAGTTTTAATGTTGCAATAAATATGATAAACGAAATAAAAGGAATCGAAAACCGTAGGTTCTCCGATTCCTTTTTATCTGCAGTTAGGACATTTATTGTTTTTGCGTTTTACTCTTGCTGCTATTGGGGCCATATATTCTGAACCACAGGAAGAGCAGACGAACCAAGCTTGTTTTTGTGAGTTGGCGCTGAAGTCATATGGGGTTGTATCCCCGTTCTTAATTGGATGCCATTCAGCAATTAGGTCTGGATTTTGGAATCCTGCTGATGCACAAGTTGGACAACTGATATTTCGTCTCATTAGTGCAGCGGGGGATGCTTCGTATTTATGGCCGTTCTTGCAGAGCCAAGAGAATGTTTTGTTAGAATACACTGAAACGGTCTTGGGATCAGTATCATTGTTTGCTTCGTAATCCCATTCCTCAAGAAGCTCAGGACGCTCTTCAAAAAAGTTGTTGTTCTTCTGCTCACAGTGAGGGCAGTTTTTTAGTTTGACCTGCAAAGAGATTCTGCGCGTCCATTCGTGACCGTTCTCGCATTGCCAGGTAATTAGCCCGGTAAATGTGGGTGGAATGAGGTAGGGATCTAATTTGTTTTTGGAACTCCAATAGGGAAGTAGTTCAGGAAAGTTTTGTGCAAAAGAACCGTTACGTGCTTTTCCGCAAACGGGACAATACCCGCGACGAACTCTTTGATGAGGGGATTCAATTATCTCGTGGTTAGCCAAAGCATTCAAACCCGAATCAGATTTTGGGATATGAATTTCACGCTCTGACTTCGTTAAAATACTCGTGAATCCGTTAACCTTAAAATTTCAAAGTTTCAACATTGCCGTCCCAGTGCAATTCAACCGTTACGGGAGCATCACCGACAACTGAAATGTTGGGTTTTTCGCCCTTGTTTCTGGCTTCGCAGACAATATCGTAGGTGGTGTTGCTGAAAGGATAACGCATAACGCCGTGTTTTTCGGTGCGGTTTACATACCACACGATTTTATTTTCCTTTGCATTCGGTCTGATACCGAAAACATACTCAAACAAAACGGCAATCGGCACGATACCTGTCCAACCGACAAAATCTTTAGCAGCGGGGTTACCGTGGTCAACAAATTCGGGAGCATAATTTTCCCAAAGAGTGCCTGTCTTTAAGAATACGTCAACAACATTTTTAACGTGATTTTCGGCAATTTCATAAGCCAAATCATTGTAACCTATGCGGTCAAGACCTTTAAGTACCATATAGTTTGTCGGTGCCCAGACACCGCCGCACCAATAGTAACCGTTTTCTTTGTAACTCGGGTTGTCGGCAGAAAGTGTCGGAACGCGGTGTGGTCTTTTGAACTCATTTTCATTATCGAGATGTGCAACAAAGGGTGCAATTCTCTCGCTCGGAACTATGTCGGCAATGAGTGTCCAATAAGCGCCGATTGTCTTAACGTAATTGAGTTCTCCGTTACGCCACATATCATAATAATAAGAAGATTTTTCGTCCCAAAGAAGTTCGTTAACCTGTTTTGTCAAGAAGTCAATTTCTTCTTGCAATTCTTTAGTTTCGTCTACTCTGTCGAGGATTTCAGCCATTTTGATGAGCAATTTTGCACTCATAATCTGCTGAACGGTTGCGTCCAGCCATACCATATGTCCGTGTGAGAATTCGGGGCAGTAATGTGCTTCTTGACGGGGCTGATTATCCATACCGCAACCCCAACCCGTTGTCCAATAAAGACCGTTGGGCCAAGTGCGGTTAGCCTTAATCCAATTATAATAAGCAAAAAGCGGGTCAAAAACTTCTTTAATACGGCTGATATCACCGGTGGCGTTGTAATATTCCCACTCGCACCAAGCCAAGATGTTAGGACCGGTACTTGACGGGTCGTGACGGTGGAACCGTTCACCGTTCTCGGTCTCGCAAATTTCACGGCTGATAAAACCGTCTTTGTGCTGATTTGCATAGAAATTGTCGAGAGTTTTTTGGAAATTGAAAATTTCACCTGCATATTTGCCGAACATCATCATAAAAGAAGAGTCCCACATAAATGTAAAACCGTTAAAAGCAGTGTCGATAAAATTAGAAATCAAACCGCTTTCTTTTACAGGTTGACGAAGATTTGAAAAAGCAATCTGCCAAGCCTTGTTGTAGCAGTCGATAGCATCCTTATGTCCCTCCCAGATGGGTAAAGGAAGTTTGTTCTCGGCATCCTTGTAGGTCGGCAAAGCCTTTTCCTCAACCTCACGGGTTAAGAAAACATTTTTCTCAACGCGGGGGTCGGGTATGTAGGTGCAATCGTTGTTTCTTGTGTACATTAAATCTCTCCTTTTATATTAATTAATTGATTTTTGAATGTCTTTTTCGATAGCCTCAGTTAAGTTTTTCAAACTATCGAAAATATTTTATAAATTTAATTTCAACCGTTTTGCCGTAAAGGTCGCCCTCAAAACTATAATATAGGTTTCGCTCAAAGGTTTGTCGAGCAAAAAAGTCGGCCTTAAACCTATATTGGTAACCGACGGGTATTCGGCCCCGTCAACCACAGTGCAAGTGGCATAAACTGCAAATTTCGGCATAACCAAACAAGAGTCAGGCAGAATGTTTGCGGTCGGAAAACCGATAGCCATACCTCGTCTGTCACCGCCGATAACCTCGCCTTTGAAGGAAAAATATCTGCCGAGCAATTTTGAAGCAAAGCCTACGTCACCGTTTTCGATTAACTGTCTGATAAAACTTGGCGAAATGGTGGTGTCGGCATACTC
>CAKSNI010000036.1 GCA_934476025.1 uncultured Eubacteriales bacterium
GTAACGCTTCCTTCCCGAAAATAAAAAAAGGCAAAAGAATCTTGAAAAACAAGACTCCTTTGCCTTTACGGGAAACATTATAGCAGGTTTTTCGGAATTGTCAACCCCGAAATGCAAAAAATTTCCGAAAACAAAGGAAGCCTATCGGGCCAGCGCGTCTTCGATCAGGGCACGCAGCGTATCCTTTTCAACATACCCGAGAGAGGTTTCCAGAACCTTTCCGCCCTTCAGGATAACCACCAGCGGAATGCTGCTGACCGAAAAAGCTGCCGCCAGGGACGGTTCTTCGTCCACATTGATTTTCCCCACCGAAACGCGGCCGTCGTATTCCTGCGCGAGCTGACTTAAAAAGGGAGCGATCATCTGGCAGGGGCCGCACCAGTCGGCATAAAAATCCAGAACCCAGACCCCCGGGTCCCCGGCTACACGGGCCTTGAATGACGCTGCGGTAATTTTTTCTTCCGCCACGGCAGAACACCTTCCTTACTTATACTTATAATAGAGCCGGCAATGGCAGAACCCTTCGTAATCCGGGTCGGCAATCTGCTGCCGGAATTCTTTGCACATACAAAAATTGTCTTCGGTTCGTTCAAGCCGGCAGGGGCAATATCCGCCGGTTTTGCGGAGCCCGTTGCGAACGGCGTCCCGGATTTTTTCATCCGGATTGAAAATCACCTTCAAAAGAGGGACACCTCCTTCTGCTTCTTTAGTATACCAAAAAAACCGCCGGCAATCAAGGGCTTTGAGAAAAAATGAGGCTTTTGCTTGCAATCACGGCCTTTTTGCGGTAGTATGGGGAGGAAAGGAAGGGAAGGTATGGTTCGGATTTTGGTTGCGGATGATGATAAACACACCCGTCGTCTGATGCAGGAATTGCTCCGTCGTGAAAATTTTGAAGTGCTTTGTGCCGGCGACGGGAACGAAGCGCTTTCCTGTCTTGAAAAGGAACGGATTGATTTGGTGATTCTCGATATTATGATGCCGGGCATCAATGGGTATGAACTTACCGAACAGCTGCGGCGCGCCGGATATGATATGCCGATTCTGATGGTATCCGCCAAGCAGTTTCCGGCCGATAAACGGCAGGGCTTTTTGGCCGGCACCGATGATTATATGACCAAACCGGTGGATGAAGAAGAGTTGGTGCTGCGGATCCGCGCTCTGCTTCGGCGCGCCCGGATTGCCAGTGAACACAAAATCGAATTCGGCGGAATCGTGCTGGATGACAATGCGCTGAGCGTCAGCGGGCACGGGCAGACCCTGATCCTTCCGCAGAAAGAATTCCGGCTTTTATACCTTTTACTCTCCTATCCGGGCAAAATTTTTACCCGGATTCAGATTATGGACGAAATCTGGGGAATGGAATCCGACAGCGGCTGGGAAACGGTGACGGTTCACATTGCCCGGCTTCGCAAACGCTTTGAAAATTGGCCGGAATTCCGCATTGAATCGGTGCGGGGGCTTGGGTACCGGGCGGTAAGAACCGACGGTTGACGAATCGGAAGGAGGAAGAGTTTCTGTGAAAAAGCCGAACCGATTCCGGGAATATCAGTCCCGGCTTTCGCTGACGCTTCTGTTTGCCGGAACCGTGATGATCGTTATGCTGGCGGTGCTGCTGTTTGTCGGAACGCTGGCGCTGATTCTTTTTAATACCGGCGTTATGGACCAAAGCCGTCTGGCGGTCAACGGAATTATTCTGCTCAGCTTGCTGTTTTGCTTTTTGGTCGGGGTGGTTTCGGCACTGCTGTTCGGGCGGCTTTTTATGAAGCCGATCAACAGCATCATCAACATGATGAATCGGCTGGCCGGCGGAGATTATACCCCCCGAATTTGTTTTCACAGCATTTTCGATCGCCATCCGGCGGTGGCGGAACTTACCGACAGCATCAATAAAATGGCCGAAGAACTGCAGCATACCGAAGAACTGCGGTCGGATTTTATCAACAATTTTTCCCATGAATTCAAAACCCCGATTGTTTCCATCGCCGGGTTTGCCAAATTGCTGCAGGACGGGCAGCTCAGCCGGGAAAAGCAGCAGGAATATCTTTCGATTATTGAAGAAGAATCCATGCGCCTTTCGGTTATGGCCACCAATGTGCTGAATCTGACCCGGGTGGAAAACCAGACCATTTTGTCGGATGTGACCTCCTATAATCTTTCCGAACAGATTCGTAACTGCTTTCTGGTACTGGAAAAGAAATGGAGCGAAAAGCAGCTGGAGCTGGGGCTGGATTTTCCGGAATTCCGCATTACCGGCAACGAGGAATTGCTGCGGCAGGTTTGGTTGAATCTGCTGGACAATGCCATCAAATTCACCCCCGAAAAAGGGTTCGTCGGGGTGACTCTCGAAAAAACGGATGAAAAAATGCGGGTTTGTGTGGCCAACACGGGCAGCTTTATTCTGGAAGCGGACCGGGAACGCATTTTCCGCAAATTCTATCAGGCCGATACCTCCCACGCCACCAAAGGCAACGGGGTCGGGCTGGCGGTGGTCCGGCAGATTGTCTGGCTGCACGGCGGAACGGTCGCGGCCGATTCCGATGAAAAAGGAACCCGGTTTTGGGTGGAAATTCCGCAAAATTTCTGATTTTTCAACAAAATTCCCCGAAAGTTTCGTTTCAGTTTAGATTTGTACGGTAAACTGGATCTGCAAATGCTTGCCGAAATGAAACAACAGGGGGATTTTTTATGCGTCAGGTAAAAATTATCACCGATTCCTGCGCCGATTTATCGGTAGAAAAAATGAAGGAATACGGCATTGATTACGCCGCCATGAATACGGTGCTGGACGAAAAAACCACACCGGCCTATTTGGATTGGGACCGGGAAAAAGCCCATGCCTTTTATGAAATCATCCGGGGCGGAAAACGGATCAAAACCACCCAGGTTCCGCCGGAAGAATTCAACCGGGTTTTCGGAAAGGCGGTGGAGGACGGAATGGATATCGTGTATATCGCCTGTTCCTCCAAACAGTCTGGTTCGGTCAATACCGCTCATGTGTTGGCGGAAAAAATCATGAAAGAAAATCCGGGGGTTGAAATTTACTGCATTGATTCGCTCAATGCCTGCACCGGGGAAGGCATGCTGGCTATCGAAGCGGCGAAAATGGCACAGGCCGGTCTTTCTGCCCGGGAAATTGCCGAAAAGATCACCGCCATGCGTAAGGATGTCAATGAATACTGTACGGTTCATTCGCTGGATGCGCTGCGGCGTGCCGGGCGGGTGAAGGCTTCGGCTGCCTTTTTCGGGAACCTGCTTGGGGTGAAACCGATCATCATTGCCGACGCCAAAGGGGAACAGTTTGCCCTGAAGAAGGTCAAGGGCCGCCAGAATTCCATTCGGGAAATTGTCCGCCTTCTCAAGGAAAGCATTCAAAATCCGCAGGAGCAGACGATTTATGTTTCCCATGGGGATTGCAGTGAGGAAGAGGTCCGCTTCCTGACCGACCTGATCCGCCAGGAAATCCCCTGCAAGGATATTTGTGTAGGGCTTATCGGTCCGATTATCGGCGCCTCCATCGGCCCGGACGCTTTGGCGATTTTCGGCTTCGGAAATCCCGTAACGGTGAACGGAGAAGAAAAGGCGTAATGGAAACGAAGGTTCTGACCGCAGAAGAATACATCCGGATGCTCCGGCAGGGGGCGGAACATCTTTCCCGTAATGTCGGGAAGATCAACGATCTGAATGTTTTCCCCATTCCCGACGGCGATACCGGCGACAATATGCTGCTCACCATTCGGGGCGGGCTGACCGAGGAGGTCACGGAATCCGTCGGAGAAACCGCCCGGCAGTCGGCCCGGGGAATGCTGTTTTCCGCCCGGGGAAATTCCGGGGTGATTCTCTCTCAGTTTTTTGAGGGAATTGCCGAGGCATTGCCCGATACGCCGACGGCTTTGCCGGAACAGGTGGCCGAAGCGGTGCAAAACGGGGTAAAAACGGCCTATCACGCGGTTCTCACCCCCACCGAAGGGACCATTTTAACGGTAATGCGGGAGGCCGCTCTGGCAGCTGCCGAAGCGGCGGCACCGGGGCCGGAGGAATATTTGGAGGCTTTTCTGACAACGGCCGGAAAAACCCTGCGGAAAACGCCGGATCTTTTGCCGGTGCTCAAAGAAGCCGGGGTGGTGGACTCCGGCGGAGCCGGGCTGATCTGCATTTTTGAAGGAATGCTTTCCGCTTTGAAAGGAACGCAGGAATCGTTTGTGCCGTCGGCAACGGCGGCTTCCGGGCCGGCCGCGCCGGATTTTGACCGGTTCGGGGAGGACAGCACTCTGGAATTCGGGTACTGTACCGAATTGCTGGTTCGTCTGATGCGGGCCAAGTGCAACCCGGAAACCTTTGACACCGGGGCGGTGACCGACTATCTGCAGTCGATTGGCAACAGTGTGGTGGCGTTTTTATCCGGCAGCATTCTGAAAATTCATGTTCATACCTTTACTCCGGGCAGGGTGCTGGATTTCTGCCAGACCTTCGGAGAATTTTTGAGTGTAAAAATTGAAAATATGTCCCTGCAGCACAACAATCTGACCCCCGAAAAGCCGGAAGAAAAACCGGCCGAACCGGTTCGCAAAAAAATCGGGGTGGTCAGTGTCGCGTCGGGTCAGGGAATCCGGGAACTGTTTGCCTCCCTTTCCTGTGATGCGGTAGTGGACGGCGGTCAGAGTATGAATCCTTCGGCGGCTCAGTTAATTGAAACCGCCCGGAAAATCGGGGCCGAAACCGTGTTCCTGCTACCGAATAACGGCAATGTGGTTTTAAGTGCCCGTCAGGCGGCTTCGCTGTGCGAAGATGTGGAAATCCGGGTGATCCCCACCAAATCCATCGGCCAGGGGTATGCTGCGCTTTCGCTGTTTGATCCGCAGGATAAAACCCCGGACGAAGTGGAGGAGGAAATGCTTTCGGCTATCAGCGGCGTGGTGACCGCTGCCGTTTCGGTTTGTTCCCGCGAAGCGGAAAACGGCGCTTTTCATCTTCATGAAGGGCAGTATATCGGGTTTTCGGACGGGGAAGTTTTGGCCGTCGGTGAAACCGCCAGGCAGGCGGCCGAAAATCTGTGTGACGCGCTGGACTTTACGGATCGGGAGGTCGCCCTGCTACTGTACGGGGCCGGGACCGGGCCGGAGGATGCCGAAGCAGTGCGGGAATATCTGTGTTCCCGGCATCCGAGGGTGGAAATGTACTGCCAAAACGGCGGCCAGCCGGTGTATGATTATTTACTGATTCTGGAGTAGGCAAGCGAGAGATCCGCGCTCAGAAAACGGGTTCGGAGGATTTCTGTTTGCCTGAGGCCGGGGCGGCCTTCCAAAATGCCCAAAGCTTTTTTTAAAGGGGAAGATCAAATATGAAAATCCTTGTTGCCGGCCTTTGCGCTGTGTTTTCTTACTTGATTTCCGGGCTGAATCCTGCTATTATATTGTCGAAAGCAGTCTATCATCAGGATATCCGCACGGTGGGCAGCAAAAACCCGGGGTTTACGAATTTCCGGCGCACCTACGGCAAAAAGTTGGCTTGGTTTGTGTTCTTTCTGGACCTGCTCAAAGCGGCGGTTTTGTGCCTGATCGGCGGCGCGGTTTTTGCCCGGTTGATGGGCAGCCGGGCCTTTGGGGTTGCCTTTGCCGGATTGTTTGCCGTTTTGGGGCACGCTTATCCGGTTTATTACGGGTTTCGGGGAGGAAAGGGCTTTTCGGTCAGCCTGTCGGTACTGTTCTTTTTGGATTGGCGGGCCGGGCTGATTGCGGCCGCGGTGCTGGTGATTTTGCTGCTGAGTGTAAAAATCATGTCGGTGGCCAGCCTGAGTTCCCTGATTGTCGGAACCGTTGCGGCCGGTCTGCTCAAAACCGATCTTCCGGCGGTTTTTCTGTATGCGGTTTGTGTCCTGTTTGTTTTGTTCCGTCATCGGGAAAATCTGCATCGCCTGATTCACGGGCAAGAGAGGAAATTTACTTTTAGAAAACAGTCAGTTCCCCCGGAATCTGTTCCGGAAGAACCGGCTGCACCTGCCGAATGCGGCAGCGGGGAATCGGCGTAAGGTTCCCTTTGGGAGGAATTCATGGAAACGCAAAAAACGCAGTCCGGCGCAGTTTGCTGCGCCGGCATTGATATCGGTTCAACCACCGTAAAATTGGTGGTGACCGATGAAAAAGGAAAGTGGCTGTTTGGAGAATACCGGCGGCACATGGCGCATACCCGCCGCACACTGGTCGAGCTGCTGAAAGCGGCCCGGGAACAACTCGGGGATTTGCCGGTGCGGGTGCACATGACCGGGTCAGGCGCTTTGAGCATCTGTAACAGTCTGAAGATTCCGTTTGTGCAGGAGGTCGTGGCGGTTGCCTCGGCCTTAAAGTCGTTATACCCCAAAACCGATGTCGCGGTGGAACTCGGCGGAGAGGATGCCAAAATCATCTACTTTACCGGCGGTCTGGAAGAACGCATGAACGGGGTTTGCGCTGGCGGTACCGGTTCGTTTATCGATCAGATGGCGGCGCTGCTGCAAACCGATGCGACCGGGCTGAACCGACTGGCCGAAACGGCGACCGAAATTTATCCGATTGCCTCCCGGTGCGGGGTATTTGCCAAAACCGATATTCAGCCGTTGATCAACGATGGGGCCTCCCGTGCCAACATCGCCGCTTCGGTTTTTGCGGCTGTGGTGAACCAGACTGTTTCCGGGCTGGCCTGCGGAAAACCGATTCGGGGAAATGTGGCTTTTCTCGGCGGTCCGCTGCATTTTTTGCCGGAACTCAAAAAAGCCTTTATCCGCACCCTCGGCTGTACGCCGGATCAGGTGATTGATCCGGAAAATTCGCATCTGTTTGCCGCCTACGGGGCAGCCCGCGCGGCACAGGGGGAGATTCTTTGCCTTTCGGAACTGCAGACAAAACTGGAAAACAATCCGAAAATCGCGTATGAAACCAAACGGCTGCCTCCGCTGTTTGAAAACGAGGAGGAATACCGTGCCTTCTGCCGTCGCCATGAACAGGCAAAGGTACAGCGCGGAGAAATTTCGGATTACAGCGGCAACTGCTTTTTGGGTATCGATGCCGGTTCTACCACCACCAAGGCGGTTCTGATCGGCGAAAACGGGGAATTGCTGTTTTCCTTTTATGCCAACAATCAGGGGGATCCGATTAAAACCGCGATTGCCGCGATCCGAAAACTCCGGGAGGAATTGCCGGAAAATGCCCGCATTGCCCGGGCCTGTTCCACCGGTTACGGGGAACA
Source organism: uncultured Eubacteriales bacterium (assembly GCA_934476025.1). GTDB lineage: Bacteria > Bacillota > Clostridia > Oscillospirales > Acutalibacteraceae > SIG607. The sequence continues at coordinate 7,222 of CAKSNI010000036.1, forward strand.
ACTTTTAAAGGCAGCCTTCCATTTGGACGAAGGCGAGGTGGAAACCATCGCCCACGCCCGTGCCGCCCGTTTTTTTGATCCCGAAACCGACTGCGTGCTGGATATCGGCGGTCAGGATATGAAATGCATTCGCCTGAAAAACGGTGTGGTGGATTCCATCATGCTCAACGAGGCCTGTTCGTCCGGCTGTGGTTCGTTTATTGAAAATTTTGCCGGTTCGCTGAACCTTTCAGCACAGGAATTTGCCGACAAGGCCATCCGCACCAAGGCGCCGGTGGATCTCGGGACCCGGTGTACCGTTTTTATGAATTCCAATGTCAAACAGGCTCAAAAAGAGGGAGCCGGTGTCAGCGATATTTCGGCCGGTTTGGCCTATTCGGTGATCAAAAACGCGCTCTATAAGGTGATCAAACTGGCAAGCGCCGAAGATCTCGGCCGTCATATTGTGGTACAGGGCGGTACTTTTTATAACCGCGCGGTGCTGCGGGCGGTGGAGAAAATTGCCGGAACACAGGTGACCTGTCCGGATATCTGCGGCCTGATGGGGGCTTTTGGGGCGGCTTTGATTGCCAAAGACGACTATAAGGGAGAACCTTCCGGCATACTGCCCCTGAATGAAATTGAAACCCTTTCCTATGAAAGCAAAACCCGGCGGTGCGGCGGATGCGAAAATAACTGCCTTTTAACGGTGAATACCTTTTCGGGAAAGCGGCAGTTTATCACCGGCAATCGCTGCGAAAAGATGGTGGGAAACACCGGCGGCGAAAAGGGAGAAAACCTGATTCTCAAAAAACGGGAACGGTTGTTTTCCTATGAACCGCTCGGCGAAAAAGAGGCCTTCCGGGGAACGGTCGGCCTGCCCCGGGTGCTGAATGTGTATGAAAACTATCCGTTTTGGGCTGTCTTTTTTCGGAAGCTCGGGTTCCGTACGGTGCTTTCGCCCTATTCCGGCCGAAAAATTTACGCGCTCGGGATGGAAAGCATTCCGTCGGAATCGGAATGTTATCCGGCCAAATTGGTACACGGGCATATTCAGTGGCTGATCAACAACGGGGTAAAGCGTATTTTTTATCCCAGCGTTTTCTATGAGAAAAAGGAAACCGAATACGCGCAGAATCACTTCAACTGCCCGATGGTTATTTCCTATCCGGAAAACATCCGCAACAATATGGAATCCCTGGCCGAAAACGGGGTTACCTTCTGGCACCCGTTTTTGTCTCTTTCGGATGAAAAAACCGCGGCCGGCGTGCTTTGTGATTTCTTTTTGAAGAAATGCGGAATTCCCAAAAAGGAAACCGCCCGGGCCGTGGAAGCGGCCTATGCCGAACAGCAGGCT
>CAKSNI010000037.1 GCA_934476025.1 uncultured Eubacteriales bacterium
TGGATCCAGCGCACTGGTGGCCTCATCGCACAGAAGAATCTGCGGATTGGTCGCCAGGGCTCTGGCAATGGCCACCCGTTGCTGCTGACCGCCGGAAAGCTGAGAAGGATAGGCTTTGGCTTTTTCCTTCAGGCCAACCAGGTCCAGCAGTTCCAGAGCTTTTTGACGGGCTTTGGATTTTTCCACACCCTCCAGCTCCATCGGGAAGCACACATTTTTCAGGCAATTTTTTTGCAGCATCAAATTGAAGTTCTGAAATATCATCGTGATGTTGCGGCGTTCTTTGCGAAGCTGTTTTTCCGTCAGTTCGCAAAGGTCCGTACCGTTGACAACCACCTGCCCCGTTGTCGGATGCTCCAGCATATTGATGCAACGGACCAGGGTGCTTTTCCCGGCGCCGCTCATTCCGATGATTCCGTAAATATCTCCGTCTTCGATGGTCAGAGAAACATCTTTTAACGCTTCAACCGTTCCGTCTGCCAACGCAAACGATTTACTTACGCCTTTCAGTTCTATCATTTGATCTTACCCCTTAATCGCATCCAGGGAGGTCTGTTTTCCGCCGTAGATTCCGAGCGGTTCCACATGGATGGCGCCGACCGTAACCTGGTGGGTTTTCTTTTCGGCATTGAAATCATCCAAATAGGGTTTGTGCTGGAAGTAGTTGGCCAAAACCGTACCATCTTCTACTACTTCATTCGGGACCACATAATCCTGATATTCCTGAATATCCAGCTTAATGCCTTTGGCTTCCAGAAGGGTTTTAGCAACCCCAAGGATTTCCGCGTGCGGAGTCGGAGAAGCTGCTACCGTAATGGTTTTGCCGGAAAGAGAAGCATAATCCAGGGTAGAATCGTAGCCGTCGCCGGGGTTGTTGACAACCGACACCACGGCACCGTCATATTTGGTTTTGATGAAATCGGCGACATCCTTGCTTTCAAGAGCCGCAAGCAGTGCCCGGACCAGCGGATCGTTTTCATTGCCTTCTTTTACGGCAACAATGTTGGAATAAGCCGAGGAGGAGCCTTCCAGACCCAGCGCATCTTTGGTCGGGTTTAAGTTGGCGTTGATGGCATAGTTGGAGTTGATGACGGCATAATCTACATCTTTCAGAGTGTTGGGCAGCTGAGCCGCTTCCACTTCACTGAACTGAATGTTGTAGGGATTTTCAACAATATCCAGAATAGTGGCGGTAATGCCGGCGCCGTCTTTAAGTTTGATGTATCCGAGATCTTCCAGAAGCAGAAGCGCTCTGGCTTCATTGGTGGTATCGTTCGGAATGGCGATTTTGATTTTTCCTTTGGATGCGGAACCGCAGGCGGTCAACGAGAGAACCAGAGCGGCAACGAGGACAATACTGAGAATAGCGGAAATTACTTTTTTCATTGGAAAGACCCTTTCTTTTTTTCTTTTTTATCTGAACGGGAAAACTCCCTGTTTTTTTCGGATTTTGAACTTAACAACACGGCCGGGGGCACATTCGGGCCGACCGGTAATTGGAATCGATCAAATTTTTCAGATCATTTTTCATAACTGCGAACCTCCTGATAAAAAAGAAACCGGGAAACTGTTGACAGCCTCCCGGTCATTCATCCGTGAATTTCTCAGTAACCGCAAATCAGTCCCGAGAATCCTGAAAGGCTGTATGAAAACAAGACGCACAAAAGCAGATGCACATGGAATCCATACGCATCATCGACATCGACATCATCTGCACGCTCTTTTTCATCGATACAACCTCCCTCTTCTTTATCTGAGTGTCCCAAGTATAGCATTTCGTTTTTCTTCTGTCAAGCCCCCCAAAGTGAATTTTGGCATTTTGCCTAAAAACAGGAATCGACGCAGGATTATTGATCATCAGGGTGACGGATTTTACCAACGCCGCCCGGTTTTGACGGAAGGAGGGGCGGAAAATCTTGAAATCCCGGGTCATTTATAGTATAATACATTATTATCACGGCGAGAAAGGCGGAAAAATATGCGTGTTCTGGCAATCGGGGATGTTTGCGGCAGCGCCGGCTGTGAGGCGCTGGGACGGCTGCTCCCGGCTTTCAAAAAACGGGAATCGGTGGATTTTGTCATTGCCAACGGGGAAAACTCCGCCGACGGAAACGGGCTTTCTCCCCGCAGTGCCGACCTTCTTTTCGCCTATGGGGTGGATGTCATCACCGGAGGAAATCACACCCTTAAACGCCGGGAAATCTGCTCGGCAATGGATGAAAGCGAATATCTGCTTCGGCCGGACAATTTTGACCTTGCCGAATACGGCTGCGGCTACCGTCTGATCGATTGCGGCTATACCCGAATTGCCGTTTTCAATCTTTCCGGAACCGTATATCTGGAAAGTTGTCAGGCTTCCTCCCCTTTTGACAGAGCGGACCGCCTGATTCAAAAAGCGCAGCAGGACGGGGCTGTTCTCCGTTTTCTTGACTTTCACGCCGAGGCCACCAGCGAAAAACGGGCCATGGGGTTCTATCTGGACGGAAAGGTTTCGGCCGTTTTCGGAACCCACACGCACGTTCAGACGGCCGATGCCCAAATTTTGCCGGGCGGAACCGGTTATATTACCGACCTCGGAATGACCGGGCCGATTCATTCGGTTCTCGGGATTGAGCCCTCCATTATCATCCGCCGTTTTCAAAATCCGGATTCCCGGGAAAAGTTCACAGTTGCCTCCGGCCCGTGTGTGCTTTCCGGTTGTCTGTTTGATGTTGATCCCCGCTCCGGGCTGTGCACCGGCTGTCGGGCTGTCTGCCTTCATGAAGGCGACCGTTAAAGGAGTTATGTTTTGAATCGTTGTTGCCGTCTTTTTCATTTTTCTTTGTGCTGGCTTTTAATTCTCTGCCTTCTGGCCGGGTGCGGCCGTCCCTCTTCCGGGGCGCACTACGAATCGCAACCCGACCCGGAGCTTTCTTACAGGGATTCGGTCAATCTGCTGTTTTGCAACACCGATTCCCTGAATCCTTATACCCTGACCACCGAAGTGAATTTTGAACTGTGCCAGCTTCTCTACGAACCGCTTTACCGGGTTGACAGCGACTTTTCCGCCGTCAATGCTCTGTCCCTTTCTTCCGAACGCGACGGAAAGGTTTGGACCATCACTTTAAAAGATGCCCTTTTCAGCGACGGCTCTCCGGTCACCGCCGAGGATGTTCTTTATTCCTATCGCTTGGCGGCCGAACTTCCCCGTTATTCCACCGGATTTTCCAAGGTTTCCTCCATCAGCGGACAGGGAAAAACCGTTGTCTTTACCCTTGCCGGGGTAGACCCGTATTTTTCCTCTCTGCTGACCTTTCCGGTTCTCAAACAGGATTCCGACAACCGCCGGGATGAAGACGGTGTTGCCCTTCCGCCTATCGGCTGCGGTCGGTTTTCTCTGAACGAAAACCACGACGGATTGGAGCAAAACCCGCATTACTACGGGCAGCCGGGAACCATTACCCGGGTTTCCCTGATTGATACCCCGGACAGCGAATCGGTTTCGCATTATGTTGAAGTCGGGGCTACGGATTTTTATTACGCCGCCGATACCAATCGTTCGGTTCACCGCATGAGCGGAAAAAAGGCCGCCGTTCTGCAGAACGAACTGGTGTATCTGGCTGTCAATGCCGCCCGGCCGATTCTCAGCGATGCCCGGATGCGTTATGCCGTTTCCAGTTGTTTGGACCGGGACAAAATCACCCAGGGAGCCTATTTCGGCAATGCCGTAAGCGCCACCGGCCCGTTCCACCCGAATTTCCGGCAGGTTGCCAACTTTCAAACCATAGAAACTTCCGCAAATCTGCAAATAGCTATTGAGAATTTGCGGGAAATGGGTTATAATAGCACCGATGGGTCCCCGTATCTTTCTAAAAACGGTTCAACGCTGCACCTTGAATTGCTCATCAATTCGGAAAATGCCTCCCGCAAAGCGGCTGCTTCGCTGATGGTTTCTCAGTTTAAGGAAGCCGGAATCGAACTGACGGTTCGCAGCCTGCCCTTTGCGGATTATCAGGCGGCTTTGCAGGCCGGCGAATTTGATCTTTGCCTTTGCGAAACGCGCATCGACAACAATTTTGATCTTTCTCCTCTGGTTCTGCCCGGCGGTTCTGCCGCATACGGTGTTGTTCCGGCTGCAGAAGGCGAAGCCGATCTTTCCGCAATTCTGCAGCAGTACGCCGACGGCGAACTGGATATCCGGAATGTTGTAAGCGCCGTCGAATCGGTTCTCCCTTTTATTCCGGTCTGCTACCGTTCCGGGGTTCTGTTCTACAGTGAAAAAGCCAACGATATCACCGGTTTAACCGAAAGCAATCTCTTTTCGCAAATCGGTGATTGGAAAATAACTACATAAATACAGATAGGAGTATTGCTATGATTGCTTATGAAAACATGATCGGTACCGTTACCATTTCGGGCGAATATCTTTCCAAGCTCATCGGCCGGGCAGTTTCCTCCTGCTTTGGGGTTGCCGGAATGGCACCCAGTGGGCAGAAGCAACGACTCTTTAAACTGATGAGTAAAAAAGAACGCATCGACACCGGGATTCTGGTCACCGGGAATGCCACCAGCATCAATGTGGAACTGCACATTATTGTTACTTATGGTATGAACATCAACGCCATTGCTCAGAGCATTGTCCATAAAGTCCGGTACACCGTTCGGGAAGCCGCCGGTCTGGATGTCCGCCGTGTAACCGTAAAGGTTGACGGAATCAAAGAATGATAGAGGGGTAGAAAGCTGTGTATAACGGAAATATTCTGCGGGATGCCATGATTTCCGCAGCCAACAACATTGCCAATCATCGCAAGCAGGTTGATGACCTGAATGTATTCCCGGTGCCGGATGGCGACACCGGAACCAATATGTCCATGACCGTGGGAAACGCTGCCAGAGAACTGGAGCGTCTGACCGACAAAACCGTTTCCGAAATTGCCGGGGTAACGGCCTCCGCCATGCTCCGCGGGGCCAGAGGAAACTCCGGTGTTATCACCTCTCTGCTCTTCCGCGGTTTTGCCGCCGGTTTCAAGGGGTATGACGAAATCGAGCCGGTTGCCGTTAAAGAAGCCTTCCGACTGGGCGTGGAGGCGGCTTATAAAGCTGTTATGAAACCGACCGAAGGCACCATTCTGACGGTTGCCCGGATTGCTTCCGAACGCGCTGCCATTGCTTTTGAAGAAGGCAAGGATGCCCTGGGTATTTTCGAATGCGCCCTCAGCGGAGCCAAAGACTCTCTGGCTCAAACGCCGGAACTGCTTCCCACCCTCAAGAAAGCCGGTGTGGTGGATGCCGGCGGTCAGGGCTTCGTTTTCATTTTGGAAGGCATGATTTCGGTTCTTTCCGGTAAAGGAATCATCCCGGCCGAAAACGCTGCCGCCGAGCCGGAAAAAGAAGAAACCGATTCATCCCGGAATGCCGCCGGAGAATTTGAAGCCGAAATCACATTTACTTACTGTACCGAATTTATTGTCAACCGCAACCCGGACTGTGAAAAAGAGCCGTCCGCTCTGCGCAGTTTCCTGGAAGGTATCGGCGACTGTGTTGTGGTGGTGGATGATGAAGAAATTATCAAGGTCCATGTTCACACCGATCACCCCGGCAATGCGATTGAAGAAGCGTTGACCTTTGGTCAGCTGGTACACCTCAAGATTGAAAACATGAGAGATCAGCATGAACGGGCAAAACACGACGCCGAAAATGCGAAAAAGAAACCGCCGGAAACGGCCGACCGCACCCAGGTAATCGAATCGGTCGAACCCACCAAACCGGTTGGTTTTGTATCGGTCAGCGCCGGAGAAGGCCTTGCCAGCCTGTGGAAAGACCTGGGGGTTGATACCGTTGTCAGCGGCGGCCAGACCATGAATCCCAGCACCGATGACATTCTGCGTGCCGTTGAAGCCACCCCGGCCGAAACCGTTTTTGTGCTTCCCAACAACAAAAATATTATTATGGCGGCCGAACAGGCCATTTCCCTGAGTACCCGTCGGGTCATCGTCATTCATTCCCGTACCATTCCGCAGGGGATTTCCGCTGTTCTCAATTATGATCCGGAACTTTCTGACGAAGACAACGCCATTCAGATGCGCAAGGCCTGCGACCGGATTTCCACCGGGCAGATTACCTTTGCCGCCCGGAATTCCGACTTTGACGGGCATGAAATCAAAAAAGGCGAACTGCTTGCCATGAACAACGGCAAAATTGCCTTTACCGAAACCGATTTGGACCGCTGCGTATCCAAACTGGTAAAGAACCTGATCAAACGGGACAGCGAATTCTTAACCGTGATTTACGGGAAAGATATTTCCGATGAACAGGCTCAGCGGATTGAAGCCGAACTGGCCCAGAAATACGGCGATAAACTGGAGATCAGCATGATCAACGGGGGCCAGCCGGTGTACTATTTCATTTTCTCGGTAGAATAAACGGAGGTGCCTATGGCATCCGGAATGACAGATGTAACCTATTGTAAGGGTGTCGGCGAAACCCGCGCCCGGCTTTTGAATAAGCTGGGCGTGGATTGCGTGGATGCCCTTGTGCGTTTTTATCCGCGGGATTATTCCGATCTTTCCGTCTGGGTTCCCCTGGGGCAAACCGGCAACGCCGAAACCGTCTGCGTCAAAGCGCGGATTACCGGCCCGATCCGGCGAAATTACATCCGCAAAAACATGGTGCTTTATAAGTTTCCTATCGCTGATGAAACCGCCGGGGCCATGGTCACCTTATACAACAATCCCTATTTGGCCGAGAAACTGAAAGAAGGGGAAGAATATCTGTTTTACGGGAAGATTTCAGCCGATTTCGGCGGCCGCTCGCTTTCTTCTCCCCAGATCGTTCCGCCGCAGAAAGCCGGATTGATTCCTATTTACCGAACCACACGAGGGCTGAATTCAGCCGGCATTTCCCGAATGGTACAAAATGCCCTGGCTATTTATACGCCGCCGGAAATTTTCAGTGAAGTACTCCGTGCCCGGCTCGGGCTGTGCGGCATTTCGGCTGCGCTGGAGGGCATTCATTTTCCCAAAAATCGGGAGCAAATGGAACAGGCCAAACGGCGTTTGGTTTTTGAAGAACTGTTTTCCCTGCAGGTAGCGTTGAAACGGTTGAAAAACGAAACCCGGGAAACCAGTTCCTACCACGTCGGTACCGATTGCACCGAAAAATGGATCGCCACCCTTCCCTTTTCTCTTACCGGGGCTCAACGCCGGGTTATCGGGGAGGCAGTTGCCGATATGCAGTCCGGCAAACAAATGAACCGGCTTTTGCAGGGGGATGTCGGAAGCGGTAAAACCGCCGTAGCCGCCGCACTCTGTTATCAGGTCATTCAAAACGGATATCAGGCTGCCGTGATGGCGCCGACCGAGGTTTTAGCCGAACAGCATTATCGAACCTTTTCCCGTTTTTATGATGGAATGGGCATTTCCTGCGCCCTGTTGACCGGTTCCACCCCCAAAAAAGAAAAACACCAAATCAAAGAAGGCCTGAAAAACGGAAGCATTTCCCTGGTTCTTGGCACCCATGCGCTGCTCACCGACGATGTTGCCTTTTCTGCTTTGGCGCTGTGCATTACCGATGAACAGCACCGATTCGGGGTATCCCAGCGTGAAAAATTGATCCGGAAAGGCCTGCGCCCCCATACGCTGGTTATGTCGGCCACCCCGATTCCCCGCACGTTGGCCATGATTTTTTATGCCGATCTGGATATCAGCCTGTTGGACGAGTATCCCAAAGACCGGCAGAGTATCCGCAGTTACCAGGTGCCCCCCTCCTATCTGCCCCGTATTTACGCCTTTCTTCGCAAAAACATTGCGGAAGGCCGCCAGGCCTACATCGTCTGCCCGGCCGTAGAAGAAAACGAAGCGGCCACCGATCTGACCAGTGCCGAAGCCCTGTATGAAGATCTGAGCCGCAAGGAATTTTGTGATATTCCGATTGGATTGCTGCACGGAAAAATGAAGCCCAAAGAGAAGGAACGGGTCATGCGGCAGTTTGCCGACGGCGAGATCCGGGTTTTGGTTGCCACCACGGTTATTGAAGTGGGAATTGATGTTCCCAATGCCACCGTTATGGTGATTGAAAACGCCGAACGCTTCGGGCTTTCCACATTGCATCAGCTGCGCGGCCGGATCGGCCGGGGAAGTTACGCTTCCACCTGCATTTTTGTTTCCCATTCCAAAAAGAATGAGCGCCTGGATATTTTATGTAAAACCCGGGACGGATTCCGCATTGCGGATGAGGACCTGAAATTACGGGGGCCGGGCGAACTGCTGGGCAGCCGCCAGTCGGGACTGCCGCAATTCCGGATTGCGGATTTAAGCCGGGACATGGATTTGGTTCGGGAAAGCAGCGCCGCCGCGGCGGCCTGTTTAAAAGAAGATCCCCTGCTTGCCGATCCCCGGAATGCCGCCCTCTCTTTTGAATCCTCCGCCGGGAGATGCGTTTGCCGTTCGAAATCCCCAGGCGC
>CAKSNI010000038.1 GCA_934476025.1 uncultured Eubacteriales bacterium
TGGTGCCTCCGGTCGGAATCGAACCAACGACACGGGGATTTTCAGTCCCCTGCTCTACCAACTGAGCTACAGAGGCATTCGATAATGGCGACCCGGATGGGGCTCGAACCCACGACCTCTAGCGTGACAGGCTAGCGTTCTAACCAACTGAACTACCGGGCCAAAACTGGTGGGAACAATAGGGCTCGAACCTATGACCCTCTGCTTGTAAGGCAGATGCTCTCCCAGCTGAGCTATGCTCCCGAAACCGCACAAACTGAATCATGCGACTTTGATATCTTACCACAGTCAGCCTCGTTTGTCAACACTTTTTTTAAAAAATTTCCCAACTTTTTTCAAAGGCGTTTTTCCCCGTTTCTTTGCTGTTTTTTCGTCGGCAAACTCCGTCAGAGCGGTTGACAAGTTTCCGGAGAATGACTATAATGGACAACAGAATTCTTTCGATGAGAGGACAGATGATGATGAATACCGCTATCACTCAACTGGTCCGCTACGGGATTGAAAAAGGCCTTCTTCCCGAACGGGACCGCATTTTCACCGTCAACCGGATTTTGGAGGCTCTCGGGCTGGACAGCTACGAAGAACCCGAAACGGTTCCCGACGCTCCTTTACAAGATATATTAAAGTGTTTTACCGATTATGCCGTAGAACACGGGCTGATTGAGGATGGTATTGTCACCCGTGACCTGTTTGATACCAAAATCATGGGGCTGCTGCTCCCCCGGCCCAGCGAAGTAACCGACCGATTCTTCCGCCTGTATCGGGAAAGTCCGCAAAAAGCGACCGATTTCTATTACCGGTTTTCCTGCGACAGCGACTATATTCGCCGGTATCGCATTGAAAAAGATCTGAAATGGACCGCCGCAACCCCCTACGGAGATCTGGATATTACCATTAACCTTTCCAAGCCGGAAAAGGATCCGAAGGCCATTGCCGCAGCCCGGAATGCCGTCAACTCCTCCTATCCGAAATGTCAGCTTTGTAAGGAGAACGAAGGCTATGCCGGCCGCATCAACCATCCGGCCCGTCAGAACCACCGCATCATTCCGATCACCATCAATCATTCAGACTGGATGTTCCAATACTCTCCTTATGTTTATTATAATGAACATTGTATTGTATTTAACAGCCGGCACACCCCCATGGCCATCAATCATGACACCTTTGTCAAACTGTTTGACTTTGTAAAACTGTTTCCGCATTACTTCGTCGGATCCAATGCCGATCTGCCCATCGTTGGCGGGTCCATTCTGACCCATGATCATTTCCAGGGCGGCCACTACACCTTTGCCATGGCCAAAGCCCCGGTAGAACGCGTCCTTTCTTTTCCCGGTTTTGAAGATATCAGCGCCGGAATTGTAAAATGGCCGATGTCGGTGATCCGTCTGAGCGGAACCGACACCGATCGGATCATTGCTTTAGCCGACCGGGTGCTGGATACCTGGCGTGCCTACAGTGACCCGGCTTGCTTTATTTACGCTGAAACCGACGGGGAGAAGCACAATACCATCACACCGATTGCCCGGAAAAACGGGGAGAATTTTGAATTGGATCTGGTTCTTCGCAACAACATTACCACCCCGCAGCACCCCCTGGGCGTTTTCCATCCCCACGCTGAGCTTCACCATATTAAAAAAGAAAATATCGGCCTGATTGAAGTTATGGGCCTGGCCGTTTTACCGGCTCGCTTGAAGGCCGAAATGGCCGCCCTGAAAGAAGCCATTCTGACCGGAGCGGATCTTTCAGCCGACGAAACCCTGCAAAAGCACGCTGATTGGGTTAAAGAATTCCTGCCGAAATACAAGGAAGTCAATGCCGAAAATCTTGACGGCATTTTGCAGCAGGAAATCGGGCTGGTTTTCTCCAAAGTACTGGAACACGCCGGGGTATACAAAAGAACCCCCGAAGGAACCGACGGCTTTTTGCGCTTTCTGGGCTCGATTCACTGAACCGGCCGCATCATTTCTTCCCCGTTTTCTTTCCAGCCGCCGCCCCTTCCGGGCGGCGGTTCTCTGTTTTCAGAACCCATAACGCCCAAGAGCGGACGCCGAAAAAGAAAGCGGTACCGACACCGAAGTCAAAACCAATCAAACTGTCAGGATTCCTCCGAGTGTACGGTTCATCCGTCGATGCAACACGGATTTTTCCATCTGCCTCATCACTTTCATGATCAAAGTAGGTTCCGATTCCGAGACAAAAGGCCGGTTTCCCGGGCGGAATCAGAATTTTTTTCTTTCTCAATTCCGCCATACCACGAAAAGCTCTGTTTTCAATGGAATTTTTCTGCCAAAACTATAATTTTTCTATCAGTTTTACAAACGATCCCTTTTTGCTTTTTTCAAAAACGATTCGAAAAACGGATTGACGGGCAAAAGTTTCCACCCATCAATCCGTGATCAAATGCTTTGGCTCAAACCGGTGCCGCCTCCAAGAACGCCCCCGGTTATTCGCCCCGGTTTTGTGCCGGTTCCTCTTCCGAAGGAACGGTTGATTCTTCTCCCGACGAATCGATCGGGTTGCCCGGCATAGCCGAAGAAGTGCCGGAAGAAGCCGAAGAGGAGACTTCCGTGGAATTTTCCCCCGAAGAAACCGCGGAAGAAGAGGAAGAATCCGTCGAAGCGGTTTCCGATGAGGAGGACGAAGTGTCGTCGGTGGTGGGGGTGTTTTCTATCGGTTTGGAATAATCCGGTTCCACCGAAACCTCCCCGGTCGATTCGCTGCGGAGATACCGGGTCGTTTGAGGATCCGTCACATAGCCTTTGGCCACCGTTTTTTCCAGAATAAAGGATGCCAGCAGAACGGCACAGGCCGCCAACACACAAAATAAGGTCGAAACGATACACCGACGCATTTTTCTCTTTCCTTCCATCCGATTTACTGCTATTTTAACACACTTTTTCCGAAAAGTAAACCGTTTGGACAAAATCGCGGAAAACCTCTTCCAGCCGGGCAAAATCCATAGCCAGCCCGTACGGCCGTTCCAGTTCGTCGTGAACTGCCTTGGCCGCCGCCAGTTCCCGGACAATATCTTCTTCCAATTGCCCACCGAGCTTTCGGAGCATTTTCAGGCGTTTTTTCCGTCCTTCCAGAATTTCACGGTTATAATAGCGCATCAGATCCTTCCGACGAACCGATGGAAGATCCCATTTCATCCGGCTGTTTTCGGAGCAGAAAGCCATTCCGCAATCGGGCAGTATCAGATGATCTATCTTATCCTCCCCGAACACGGGATCCAGCAGCACCACCACCCGGTGTCCCTTTTCGAGGGCGGTATCCCGAAGCAGCGACAGCACAATATCCGAGGCACAACCGTATTCATCGCGCAAAAGCACCGTTGTTTCGCAAAAGTTCCTCACGGTATCAAAAAAGGTCAGATACCCTTTTGGGGTAAAGCCGGAGAGATACCGCTGGGTTTGGCTGCCCGGCTTTGGGGAAACCGTTGGAATTTTTCCGGAAAGCCTTTCGCTGACCCCCGCCAATCGGGCAAGATCGCAGCCAAGCAGGGCCGTCCGCGATATTTCGGCCAGGCATTCTCCGTAGGCTCTTAAGTACCCCGATGCCCGGTGGTGACAGGCCCGGTTTTCATCGGTCAGGCGTAGAATTTCCGAAGAATAGCCGGCCAGCTTTCGGACATCCCAAAAAGCGGAAAAATCCAAGATCCGCTCACACACGCCGGGGTATTCCGGGTCCAGGGTGTGCGGAGCGGTGGCGTCCATCACCGCCAGTTTTTTTCCGGGCAGAATCACGGCGTCCAGAGAATCCGGATCGCTGCTGCAGGGGCAGACGGTAACCGCTTCCCCCCGTTCCCGGGCATCGACGGCCACCCGTTTCATAAAGGTGGATTTTCCGCATCCCGGCCCGCCCTTGATAAGAATTGCCTTCCAGCCGTCCTTTGCCGAAAAGCAGTCGGAAAACCGGTTCACAAATCCCCGTGCGCTGTTGGCGCCGAGGAAGTATGCCGGAAAGGTTTGCATTTTCATTTCATCAGCCTCCGTTCTCTAACCACAATATGCAATCAAAAAAACTTTGACACCGAAGGGGTTTTGTGTTACAATGGCACCGGAGTTTGCTGAACGGCTGCGTGCCTTTTCGGCATGAGGAAAGTCCGAGCCCCACAGAGCAGGATAGCGGCTAACGGCCGCCGAGGGTGACCTTAGAGAAAGTGCAACAGAGAGATACCGCCTGTTTAACAGGTAAGGGTGGAAAGGCGAGGTAAGAGCTCACCGACCGCTATGGTAACACAGTGGTCCTGTAAACCTTATCCGGAGCAACGCTGAATACGGCAATACACCTGCTCGGTGTGCCGTGAAAAGCGGCTTGAGCGCAAAAGCAATTTTGCGTCGAGATAGATAGTCGTTCCCGACAGAACTCGGCTTACAGGCAGACTCCTTTTTTTAATCGTTTTCCCGGTCGGTTTCAACCGACCGGTTTTTCGCTTTTTTAGGGGCAGGTGTTCCCTGAGCAATCATCGGATAGGCGTTTTCGCTGTCGGCTGTCGGCTGGATTTCATAGGTTCCGTACTTATTCACCATTTCGAATGCCGTGTTCGGCTGCCCGTGAATCGGCGTAGAGGAAGGCTCACGGTTTTCCTCCGGGTGCTTTTTTCCTTCTTTTTTCGAGGGCATATATTTTCCTTCTTTCGTATAAGTGTTTCCGTTATTCTTCCCAATTTTTTTAAAAAGTGCCCAACCCGTCCGAAAAATTCTCCAACTCTTGACAAAACGATCGCTTTCGTGTACCATAAAAGTGCTATGCATTAAAAAAACGAAATTTTTTTCTTTTTCATAGTCAAAATTTCTTACAGGAGTTGATTTTTTCATGGACGACCCCGGGAGTATTCCCACCGGCAGTATTTTGCTTTATCTGGTTCTGATTGTTTGCAGCGCCTATTTTTCCGGAACGGAAATTTCTCTGGCAAGCATCAACCGGATCCACATGATCAGCCTTACGGACAACGGAAACCGCGCCGCAAAACGGGTTCTTCGGATTCTTGACCATTTTGAAGAAGCCCTTTCGGTGCTGCTGATCGGAAACAACATCGTCAACATCGGCTGTGCCACCCTTTCGGTTGTCATTGCCACCCGGCTTTGGGGAGGTTCTTCCCTAACGCTGGCCACCATCCTTACAACGGTGATTCTTTTTGTTTTCGGTGAAATGCTGCCAAAAACCATTGCCCGCAGTTGCAACGAAAAGTTTGCCATGCTTTCCTCCGGGCTTCTTCTGTTTTTGATGAAGCTGCTCAAACCGCTTTCCCTGTTTTTTACGGCCTTTTCCGGTCTGGTTTCCCGGCCGTTCAAAAAGCACGCCCCAAAAGAAGTTACCACCACCGAGGACGAAATCCAGGACATTGTGGAAAATATTTCCGAAGACAGCGAAATTGACGAGGACACCGGCAAGCTCATGCGAAGCGCCTTATCGTTCGACGATTTAAACGCCGGACAAGTTATGACCCCCTGGGAAAAAACGGAAAAGATTTCCGCCGGCACCAAAAACGATGTCATTATGGAACAAATCCGTCAAACCGTTCATTCCCGGCTGCCGGTCATCAGCCGCAACGGCAGCGTTAAGGGCATTTTGCAGATCCGCCGTTTCATGAAAGCCTATATTCAGAATTCCCAGGTTGTGCTCGCCTCGGTCACCGATCCACCGTTTTTTGTCAGCGAATCCACCCCCATCGACGAGCTGCTTAAACAAATGAGCAACCGCCGACGCAATCTGGCCGTTGTTCGCAAAGAGGACGGAACCACCGTCGGGATTCTCACCATCGAAGATATTTTGGAACAACTTGTCGGCGAAATCTACGATGAAGACGACATCGGAGGGAACGCAGATGAGTAGTATGATTCTTTATGCAGCCATTGTTTTGCTGCTGCTTTGCTCCGCCTTCTTTTCGGCCAGTGAAATGGCCTTTGCCAGCGTCAATCCTCATCGGCTGAAATCCAAAGCCGATGCCAAAAAAAGTCTGCCTTTACGCCTGGCCTGTCGCATTGCCGATCACTACGATGATGCCCTCGGCGGAATTCTGATCGGAAACAACCTGGCCAACACGGCCGCTTCCTCTATTGCCACGGTTATCGTTCTCGGCCTTCTCGGCGATGGATATGCCTGGGTGGCAACCGCCGCCATGACGCTGTTGGTTCTCATTTTCGGGGAAATCATTCCAAAGGTGTTGGCCAAACAGTTCCCGGAACGGTTCTGTTCCGTTTCTTCCCTTCCGATCTATATTCTTTCGGTGATCTGCCGCCCGATAACCGCCCTCATTCTGCTTTTGGTGAAGGCAACTTCCCGGCTCTGGCAGCACAATACCGCCAATCCGGAAGCGGTTTCGGAAGATGATTTCGAAAACATGATCGATATTGCCGAGGACGAAGGGGTTCTGGATGAGGATCAATGTGATTTGCTGCAGAACGCCCTCAATTTCGACGATGTATTGGCCTATGAGGTGCTCACCCCCCGGGTGGACATGGAAGCGCTGGATATCCGGGATCCATACGATAAAAATATCGCCCGGATTCTGGAAAGCACCTATTCCCGTTTACCGGTTTATGAAGATACACCGGATCATATCATCGGCATTCTGCATTTAAACCGGGTTTACAAGCAGCTGACCCTTCGTCAGGAAAAGCCGATTCGTCTGCGGGAACTGCTTCTTCCGGTCACTTATGTACACAAAACCATGGCCCTTCCGGATGTTCTGACCAAAATGCGGGAAGAAAAAACCCATATGATGATTGTTCTGGACGAATACGGCGGTACCATGGGGCTCATTACCATGGAGGATGTTCTGGAACAGCTGGTCGGCGAAATCTGGGACGAAACTGACGAAATCGAACAGGAATTCGTCTGCCTGGATGATACCCACTTTGAAGCGGACGGGGATATGCGGATTTATGACTTCTTTGATGAATTCGATATCGATGTAGACCGGGACGAAGACTTTGAAGATGACAATGCCACCGTCGGCGGCTGGGTCATTGACCAGCTTGACGGCAATTTCAAGGTCGGGGACACGGTGTTTTATCAGAATCTGATTATTACCGTCAAACAGGCCGACGAAAAACGAATCGAACGGGTCAGCGTTGAGCGACTTACACCTTCCGAAGAGGAAAAGGAAAGCGATGACGAATAACCCGGAATAACCGATATAAAAGGAGAAAATCATGGTACACATCGGCAACGATTGGGACGATCTTTTAAAAGAGGAATTCGAAAAGCCCTACTACCGGCAACTTCACGATTTTCTCAAAGAAGAATACCGCACCCATACGGTTTACCCCGGAATGTACGATATTTTCAACGCCCTGAAATATACCTCATTTGCCGACACCAAAGTCGTGATCATCGGGCAGGATCCTTATCACGAACCCGGGCAGGCACAGGGGTTGTGCTTTTCGGTCAATCGGGGGGTTCCGATTCCTCCCTCTCTCAAAAACATCTATCAGGAATTGCAGGATGATATCGGTTTTTCCCCGGTTTCTCACGGCGATCTGACTTCCTGGGCCAAACAGGGAATTTTGCTGCTCAACTCCGTGCTGACGGTTCGCCGCGGCCAGGCCAATTCCCACAAAGGGAAAGGCTGGGAAACCTTTACGGATTGCATCGTTTCCCATCTGGATCAAAAACAGACTCCGGTGGTGTTTCTGCTGTGGGGGGCTCCCGCCCGAAAAAAAGCGGAATGCATCCGCAATCCGCATCATGTCCGGCTGACCGCTGCCCACCCAAGTCCCCTTTCGGCCTATCACGGTTTTTTCGGTTGCCGGCATTTTTCCGAAACCAATCGTATTTTGGCCGAAAACGGCCTAAAGCCGATTGATTGGCAGCTACCGGAATAGTTCTTTTTCCGATTTGATCTTTCATTTCAAAAGCCATCCGAAAGCCCCGGTTTTCGGATGGCTTTTTCTTTCCCTTTTTCCCTTTCACCGGCGTGCACCCAAAAGAAAACGAGGGACAATGTATAAAAATTTCTTCCCGGCATAGGGTGAATCAAAGGGAGTGTTTTGAATGCTTTGGTCCTGGATTTCCTATTTTTTCACCCACCTGTTTGCCTTTGCGCTGCATCTTTCCTCCAAAAACGCCTTTCCTTCCCCGCTGAGCGCCGCGGCCGAAAAGGAATTATTGGAAAAAAGCCGTGCCGGGGACGAAACCGCCCGGCAGAAACTGGTAGAGCACAATTTGCGGCTGGTAGTTCACATTGCCAAAAAATACTACAACGGCTCACTCGAACAGGACGACCTCATTTCCATCGGAACCATCGGCCTGATGAAAGCG
>CAKSNI010000039.1 GCA_934476025.1 uncultured Eubacteriales bacterium
TTAAATGAAGAACTGGAGGAAGGAATGCAGGAACCGGCCGGGCACAACCACAACCACGACCACGGGCACAACCACAGCCACGACCACGGGCACAACCATAGCGAAACCGGGCAGGAGGAAACCGACGAACACGTTTGGACCTCTCCGGTCAATGCCCTGAAAATCTGTGAAACCATCCGGGACGCCTGCGAGGAAAAAGCACCGCAAAACGCCGAAAGTTACCGGGAGAATACCGCCCGGTACGCCGAAGAACTCACCCGGTTGGATCAGGATTTCCGCACGGTCTGCGAAACCGGCAAACGAAAAACCCTGGTATTCGGCGACCGGTTTCCCTTCCGCTATTTTGCGGCGGAATACGGCCTTACCTGTTTTGCCGCCTTTCCCGGATGCGCCGCCCAAACCCAGGTCAGCGCTTCCACCCTTCTTTTTCTCACCGAAAAAATCCGGCAGGAACAATTGCCGGTTGTGCTGGTACTGGAACTTTCCAACGGTAAAATCGCCGATACCCTGTGCGAAGAAACCGGGGCCGAAAAATTGCTGTTTCATTCCTGCCACAATGTCACCCGGGAAGAAATGGCCCAAGGGGAAACCTATGTTTCCCTCATGCGGCGCAATCTCGAAAATCTAAAGGTTGCCCTCAACTGACCTTTGAATCGAATAGGAGGCTGCTCAACGAATGGGCAGCCTCCCTCTCACACCACCGTGCCTACCGTTCGGTACACGGCGGTTCAATCCTATTGAGTGCATACAGTGAGGGTTCGTATTTTTTTATGTACGGTTCTTTTTCGATGATATCATTTATCCATTTTGAATTTTCAAACATTTAAATTCACCTGATTCATAAATTCTTACTTCATAGATTTTTGCATAATTAACGCCAAGCGTTTTTTCCACCGTAACCCGCACGGCCTCGGCCTTTACCGGCGCAAAATTCAGCCGGATCTGCCGGGTAAAGTTTCCGCTGACCCGGCCGACGGTTTTCCAGACACCGCCCGAATAAACCGAAACGCTTAAATCGCTGACGGTTTCCCGGTAGTAGGGGTGCGAATGGAAGCAATACAGCGGATAACACAGGTCGGTGTCCACCGTCACCTGTACCTGGCGAATTTCCCGCGGCTCATCCAGGCGAAGTTCCAGGTTCTGCGGCAGGCAATCGGTCGGATTGCTCACCCAGGCATTACCCTCATTTTCGGTGGAACGGTTCTTTCCATTGATCACCAGCGAGGGGACGCAGGCCACCGGACGGGCCATATCGGTATTCAAAAAGAAGGAACGCCCCATGCAATCCGCACTGATCCGTATTTCTTCGTACCCTTCCGTTTTCCTTCGGAACAACCGAAAACGATTGATCCACCGATAAAACGGCGAAGAAACTCCGCGCCAGCCGATATTCGGAGCCGGCGGGCAGACAAGCGTATAACAGGCCGCCTCTTTTTTCGGCGTAAAGGGCAGGCGAACCACCCCTTCAAACCCAGCCGGAAGGGTGATTTCCGCCGTTTGATCCGGGCGGGGCCGGCTTCCCGGTGCCAAAGAGCTGTCGGATACAAAAAGTTCAAGAGCAATCTTTTCTTCGCCGCTGCCGAGATTTTTGAAATCCACCGCAAAGAATTCCGCGTTTTCCGGATTTCTCGTGGCGACCGCCGTTTCGGTTTCGATCGGAAAATAAGCATCCTGCGCCCCGCAAAACGGAGTCAGCCAATATTCGGGATTTACCGAATCGGCCGTCACCGTCGCTTTTCGGGCAAGGTCGGCCTCATCCCGGTTTTCGATCCCCGGAATGGTCATATCATCCCGCAAAAGAATCTGCTGCAGTTCCTCCATGTGGGATTCATAAATTCCCCGGGGGGAAACGGCGTATTTTTTGCACAGAGCAGCCGCTGTACCGACGGCCTGACCGCAGGTAGCCAAAGTGCTTTCCACCCGGGTGGTTCCCAACCCGATATGGGTAAAGGAAGCGCAGCGGGAAGCCATCAGCAGGTTTTCGATATTTTTGGAATACAAACACCGGAAAGGAACTTCGGAAAGCGGGATATTCTGATTGGAATGGAACGGCCCTTCCGCCCCCGAAAAAATGCCCTTCGGATGGTGAACATCGATGCTCCACCCGGTATAGGTGACGGCATCGGGGAAGGTTTTTCCCTCAACATAATCGTTCTGACAAAGCACATAATCACCGATCAGCCGGCGGTTTTCCCGTTTGGAATTGTGCAGGGCAATGGCCACCATGCGGAGGTTTTTCGTTTTCTCCTTTTCCGACCATTCATTCTTCATCCAGCCGAAATATCCGACTGCCAGACGAACCATAGAATCCCGACAAAACTCACTGTCCCACAAATCGTCGTAATCACCGCTGTTTTCCATCCACCAGTCGGCCACTCTCAGACCTCCCGGTTTCCGGCACAGCGCATCCCCCTTCGGGAAGGGAATGGCCCAGTCAGGGGTAACAAATTCCACCGGTTTTCCGGTATCTTCCGCCAGAAAAGAACGAACCTTCTGTCCGTCTTTCTTTCCGCAGATACAGCCGCTCATCGTGATATCATCCGGCTGTTCGGGGGCAAAATCCTCCCCGTACTGCCGCCGGGATTCTCTTCCGAGCCGCATGGCTGCCCCGGCGTAATAGCCCAGCCATCCGTCGCCGCTGCAATCGGCAAAGAAGTCCCCGGTATACCGGGTCCGCTGCATGGTAAGGGTGTGGGTCACCGTTACCGAAACAATGCGGTTGTGTTCGGTTTGCGCGTCGGTCACCATGGCGTTTTCGAACACGGTCAGCAGCGGTTCCCGACGAATCAGTTCATACATCGCCTGCTGCCAGGTCAGTTTCTTTTCCTCGTGATACCGTTTGATTTCGTTGGCAATGCCCGTTTCCTGCCAGAAAAGATGACGGCTTCCGGCTCCGTCCAGGCCGATGGTTCCCTCGTCACTGGCATTTCCGCCGACAAACGGACGGGCACAAAACAGGGCGGTTTTCAGCCCATGGCGCGCGGCGGCAATGGCAGCCGGAACCCCTCCGGGGCCGGCTCCGACCACCACCACATCATACTTTCCGCCGTTTTGAACCGCCGGGTCCAGCCCCTTCGCACGGGCCCTTTGAATCCGCATCCGGGAAAGTTCGGGCGAAGGCAGCCAGTCCGGATCACTCGTAATTACCACCGAAGCAAAACGGCTGTTCCACCCCGTTAAATCCCGTACGCTCAACCGGTGCTGTCCCTTTTTCAAATACACCTCTCCGGCCGTTTCAAAATACCAGTAAGGAATCGGCATTTCCTCGCAGACCTTGCCGAATTCCTCTCCGTCGCAAAGCAGCCGGAATTTTCCCGGCGCTTCGGGCAGTTTCCAGTTTTTGGTCCGTACAAAAACCCGGTACCAGCCATCCTCTTCCACACAAAAATCGGTTTCGGCATCTTTGACCGGTTCACCCGGAATATCCGATGCAATCAGATATCCCTGCCCCATTTCCCGAACAAATTGTGTTTCGGTTTTCCATCCGCCTTTTTGAGAAAACTCTACGGCATCCAGCCAGATTGTCTGCATAAGCGCCCTCCTAAATTCAGCACAATTTTCATATAGTTTTTGAAAAGATCTTGCTTTATCCTCATTTTAGCGATATACTGAAATAAAAACATGAAAATTGTGCTTTTTAAGAGAGCGGAAGTGCGAACCTTTCGGCCGGGGGTTGTTCATGAGCCCAAAGCGCCCGAAAAATCCGCCGCCGGTCGGCACGAAAGGTGGGTTTCTCATGGAACTGACCCGGGAGGAAATCGGGGAATATATCCGCTTTTTGGAATCGCTGTTCGGTTCCGGTTTGGTGATTGACGATCTTCAGGGAATTCTTCGGGAAATCGGGTTGGATTTTCCGGCCGTCGGGCGCTGGCATACCCATCCGTACTGCATGAAAATGAAGGAGGGAAAACGGATATACCTGCGCTGTGTTTCCCTAAAACCGCTCCACAAGCGGGCGGTTGCGCGCCACCCGGAGGGGGTTTTCTGTTCCTGCTTTTGCGGCATGGGGATGTTTTGCGTGCCGGTTTTGGTCAGCCGAATTCCGATTGCCCAGGTTTCCCTGTACGGTTTTCGGGGCCAAATGAGCCGGAACATGAGCCGCTTGTTGGGGTGCGCCTGCCACCGGAGCGAAAAAGCCGTTTGGGAAGATCACGAAGCCCTGCCGGCCTTTGATACCGGTTCCCCCCTGTGCGCGGCCGTTCGGGAACTCGCCCGTATGATCCGGCAATTCTGTTTGGAAAGCCCCGAAGGCGCCGACCGGATTGCCCGGCTGGAGCAGCGCAAAGAGGGGGATCACTCGGTGCAATTGGCCCGGGAGTTTCTCGAAACCCATTTTTCCGAGCCGATCGGGGTGGCGGAAATTGCCCGGGCCGCGCTGATCAGTCCTTCCTATTTAAAACATCTTTTCAAAGAACAAACCGGCACCACCCTGATGGCGGAACTGTGCGATATCCGCCTGCGCCGGGCCTGTGAACTGCTCAGCCGAACCGATCGCGGCATTCGGGAAATTGCTTTGACGGTCGGCTTTCGGGACCCGGACTATTTTTCGGCCGTTTTCCGCAAAAAGCGCGGCGAAACGCCCCTTGCCTATCGGCGCCGAAAACGCCGGGAGGGCTGAATCTCACCCTTCTTCCGGCCGGCCCATTCCTGCTGTCTGTTCCGAATCAAAATCAAAGAATTCCTTTTGGATTGAAGCGCATTTCCTCTGATTTTCCCGCGTTTTCTTTCCGCGGTTTGCGCCCGGGGCGGTTCTTTTGAAACTGCCCCGGGCGCTTTTGGGCTTTCTTCCCTTCGTTTTAAAACGAGCGTCTTACCCACCAAACGAAACCGCAGCCCGGATCGTCCTTTACTGACCGGGCGGACAATCGGAATCAAAGGACGGATTGCAGCTGTAAAAATTCCGTTCATTCAAACGATCGGTGGTCAAACGCAGCGCCTCGCCGAAACGTTGGTAGTGTACCAGTTCCCTTTCGCGCAGGAATTTCAGCGGATCCCGGATATCCGGATCATCAATAAGCCGCAGCAGATTATCATAGGTCACCCGGGCTTTTTGCTCAGCGGCCAAATCCTCATGCAAATCGGCTATGGTATCGCCTTTGCACCCGATATACTCGGCACGCCACGGAAGCGAAGAGGCCGCGATCGGATAAACACCGGCGGTGTGATCTACGAAGTATTTATCGAAGCCGCTGTCCATAATTTCCTTTTCGCTCAGGTTTTTGGTCAGCTGATAGACCATGGCGCAAACCATTTCCAGATGGGCCAATTCCTCCGTCCCGATGTCGGTCAGAGTTCCCTTCAGTTCGTCATAGGGCATCGTATACCGCTGGGTCAAATAGCGCATGGAGGCGCCCAATTCTCCGTCGGGGCCACCGTATTGCGAAATGATAATCTGCGCGTATTTCGGGTTCGGATTTTTGATGCGAACCGGGTACTGCAGTTTCTTTTGGTACTGCCACATCAGAGATTCACCTGCCCTTCCCACGGCCAGGGGGACTTAATCCAGTTCCAGTATTCCCCGGCAACCGTGCCGGCGGCCGTTTCGTTATAGTGTCCGAATTCCTTTTCATAGGCGGCCAGCGCCTCGGTGCGGCGCTTTTTCATTTCCATCCGCAGCGTCAAGGCCTTTCGATCGGCGGGATGGGTGTCCAGATACAGTTCCAGTTCTACCAGCACGAAATCCAATTGATGAATCCGGTTGACAGCTTGTTGTTCATTCATGGACGACAACCCCCCGGGCAAAACGGTTTATCCAGTTCGGGAAACAGGGTTCCGGCCCGGAACGCATCGGTTTCGTCATAAACATCCGACAGCTCCTGCATTTCAATAAACACCATGGTCAGAGCCTGCCGGCACCGGGTATCGGTGACATCCGGTTTAATCGGTTCTTTCAATATGCATTCTCCTTTCGGCCTTTTTTCGGCCTGATAGCAGTATATGCCGAAAGGGAAAAGCGGACAAAAATTTCCGCCCGGGCCGATAACAAAAAACAGACCGCAAAAACTTTCGTTTTTGCGGTCTGACTGTTGGTACCGATTATTTTATTCGGCAGTTTCTTCTGCCTGCGGTTCGGTTTCCGGTTCCAGCAGGGCACGGATGGAAAGGCTGACTCTCTTCTTCTCAAGGTCAACCGCCGTGATTTTGGCTTCAACTTCCTGACCGATGGTCAGTTCATCCTGCGGCTTTTCTACCCGTTTGTTGGCAATCTGGGAGATATGGATCAACCCGTCAATGCCCGGAATGATTCTGGCAAAAGCGCCATAGGTGGTCATGCTGACGATGGTCACCTTGACGGTATCGCCTACCGAGTAATTCTTTTCAAAGATTACCCACGGATTTTCTTCCGGTTTCTTATAGCCGAGAGAAATTTTCTTCTTTTCCGGATCCAGCGCTTTCACATATACCTCAACGGTATCACCGGGAAGAACCACTTCCGACGGATTCTTGATGCGCTGCCAGGACAGTTCGGAAATGTGAACCATTCCGTCCACGCCTCCGATATCCACAAACGCACCGTAAGAGGTCAGGGATTTGACCGTACCGGTGAACCGGTCGCCCACGGCGATGGTTTCCCAGATTTTCGCGGCAGCGGCCTTCTTTTCTTCGCGAAGAACGTTGCGGATGGATCCGACAGCCCGTCTTCCGCGGCCGATTTCAATAATCCGGAAGCGAACGGTCTGGCCTTTCAGGGTATTCAGATCGGCATCCTTGGGCAGCCCGCTGTGGGACGCCGGGATAAAGACGCGAACCCCGTTGCAATATACGACAACTCCGCCCTTGATTACGCTGTTGACAACCCCGGTAAGGATTTCATCCGAATCTTTGGCGGCAACAATAGCATCCCAGCCGGCAATGGCATCGAAGCGGCGCTTTGAAAGCATTACGGTTCCTTCCTGATCATTTACGCGCATGATGATAAGTTCGAGTTTGTCGCCAACGGCAACCTCTTTTTTCAGATCAACCTCGGGATCGGTGCTGAATTCATCCTTTGTGATGTATCCGGCAAGGCCTCTTCCGATATCAACCTGAATTTCGTTGTCCGAAACCGCCAGAACGGTACCGACAACCTTCTGATCTCCGGTAAGGGCATTCAGGGAAGCCTCAAATGCTTCCTCGTCCGTCATTTCCTCAAAGCTTTTCTGAGCAATTTCTTCCTGCTCTACCGATTGTACATTTTCCGACATGGTTTGAATAACCTCCTTAATAATATGCGTCGGCGTTGAAGCCCCGGCAACCACACCCACCGTTTTCGCCCCGCCGAACATATCGGCGCTCAATTCAGCGGCAGTTTCCACAAAATAGGTGTGCTGACAACGGGCAACGCATACCTCAAACAGTTTTGCCGTGTTTGAGCTGTGGCGGCCGCCGACCACGATCATCACATCGTTTTGACCGGCCAGTTCGCCTGCTTCCTGTTGACGCACCGCAGTAGCATTACATATTGTATCAAAAATTGAGGCGTTTGTATAGTCTTTTTTTAAAATATTTTGGCAAACGGCCCAAATTTCTGCGTGAAATGTGGTCTGAGCCACACAGGTAACGGGTTGTTTTTTGAGTTCCGGGTGATTTTCGCCCAGCGCCAGCAGTTCCTTTTCGTCGCCGTATACAAAAACCGGCCCGTCGGTATGACCGCAGATTCCGATGACCTCCTGATGATTCCGATCCCCGGCGACCAGTACCGTTTCTCCCCGTTGCCCGGCCTGCCGCACAACCTGATGAATTTTCGCGACAAACGGACAGGTCGCGTCGCATAAGCGCACGCCGCAGGCCCTTGCCCGATCATACACCTGCTGCGGAACCCCATGGGAGCGAATCACCATCAATTCCCCGTTCTGCACCTCTTCGGGAGAGGAAACCTCCCGTACCCCCAACCGGTTCAGTTCTTCGGTCATCTGATCGTTATGTATGATCTGCCCGAGGGTGCAGACCTTTTCTCCGGCTTCGGCATGACGAAGAACCGTTTCAATGGCCCGATTCACCCCAAAGCAGAAACCGGCATTTTTAGCCAGGGTGATTTTCATGCCCTTCCCCCGACTTTTTTCCGAACGATTTCGGCAATCATCTGTGCCGATTCCTCCACGGTGTGCC
>CAKSNI010000040.1 GCA_934476025.1 uncultured Eubacteriales bacterium
AAGAAGGCCTTTTTCAGCCAAAAATGCCGCTATATCAAGATTGATAACATAAGAGCAAAAATTTGATAGGATTTGCAAAAAATGTCCGGTTTTCCTGCAAATAATTACTTGCTTCCCTCTTTAACCGAATGGTATAATAGTCATGAAAGTCGGCGACTGCCCTTTCTTGGGCAACCCACCGACGGGAACTGAAAGTTCTGCACAAAAACGAAAGAATTTCCGGCTGATTTTCGGAAAAAGTCAACCGACGAAAAGGAAAAAACACAAAAAAGTTCACAATTGTATTAGTTTGTACAGGATTGTGCATTGTTTTTCCCGAAAATTCTTTCTATACTGAAGAAAAGCAAGAGCGAAAGGCTCTCCTTTGGCAATGGGAGAGTAAATTGAAGGAGGACGGACAATGAAACAACAACCGACCGGAAAAGGAAAAGCACTGGTTTCGCTGCTGCTCAGCCTGACTTTGCTGATTTCCGTGCTGTGCGTGCCGCTGTCGGCGAACGCATTTGCTCCGCAGGCAGGTGAAACGGTAACCTACACTTTCGCCAAAGGGCAGGGCAACTACGGCAATGTGGCCGCTGCCGACGGAATTGGGTACGGCTCCTGGGGAATGTGGCCGGTGTATGACAAGGACGGCAACGGCGTTCTGACCCAGAAAATAGCTCTCAATCCGAAGCAGACCTGGGCGACGGCCGGGGGGATCCGTCTGAACAATTCCGACGGATTTTATGAACTGGAACCGGAAACGACCTATGCCGTTACCGTGAAGGTGAGGGTGCTTTCGGCCCCGGCCCTTTTGGCGGACAATAAGAAGAATGTATCCACCGCGGCGCTTGCCTGGGGGTTTGAATACAATTCTTCCTTCTCCGCTACCAACCGGATCAATGTCACCAATCATATTGATCAGGCGATTTATACGGCCGTATCGGGCAGCGATACCTATACCGTTACCGATCTGACCGGTTCAAAAAACTATCCTTACGGGGAAAACTGGCATGAAGCGGTTTATTTGATCACCACTCCGCAGGATCTCGGTAAAGGGGTTGCCCATTTTGGGTTGTATGTCAAGAGTTTTACCGGCCTGCATTCCGAAATTGACGAAGTTTCGGTCACCCGGCTCGGGGCGGAAGATTCCGCCGTGGTGATTGTGGATGAATATTCCGACGAGAAATCACTGCTTGTCGGGCGGATCGGTGAAAAGGTGACGCTGCCTTCCGCCGAGGAAATGCAGCAAAAAGCCAAAGATCCCACTCATATTTTCGAGGGGTGGTTCACGAACGAGGAACGCACCGAACCGGTTGGGGTTTCTCCGGAGTTTGAAAACCACAGCCGGCAGTTTTATTCCCGGTGGAAAGCTCCGGTTACGGTCACCTTCCACGATGACCTGACCGGCACCGATGTGCCGGTCAGCGGATATGCCGGAAGCGAACTGACCTATCCGCAGGATCCGACCGCTCCGGAATCGGCCGGCAAGAAGTGGTTTATCGGTTGGTATACCACCGCCGCGGCAACCGAAGAATTCAAATCAACGGTTTTCCCGGGGAAGAATATCACGGTTTACGCGGGCTATAAAGGCGAAGTGACGGATACCGCGCAGGGCTTTGAATCCTATGAGGATATTGCCAAAAATGAAGTGGTCACCGTAAAGGATTCCAAAACCGGTCTGATGTATAAAACCTACAAACGCCGGGGAAATTTTGCAATTCCCTTCTCGCTGCAGAGCGAAGAAAAGGCCGAGGGCGAAAAGGCCGTTGTTTTCCGTTGGGACAGCACCCGGACCTTTGATATCCAAAACGAAACCGACCGGGAAAATCCCGAAGCCTACGATGCGGCCTCTGCCTATAATAGCCGCAGCAATGCGTTTTTCCTGAGCGAAGTTCCGCAAAAGGGCGAAACCTACACTGTTACCTTCCGCTATAAGGTGGCCAAGGCGAACGGTCAGCCGAAACTGCAGCTGTATTCCAGCGGCCCGAGCAACATTTGGCAGGATGCCACCCTGCTCGGCACGGCTTTGCTGGATCCGGCGGTCGACGGTCAGTGGAAAACCGGCGAGGCGCTGATCACCGTTTCGTAGAAATCGGTTTGGGCGACAGCCATCATGGGAGTGGTGATTCTGCCCAAGAACGCCGATGCCGAAATTTATTTCGATGACTTTGTTTTCAAGGCAAAGCAGCCCTATGAGAGCGAAGTGGAAATTCACCCGAATAACGGGGGCGAATCCATCCGTCTGTTCGGCGAGCGGGGCAGCGAAATCGTATTCCCGAAAATTACCAATCAGAGTTTTCGTCTGAAGGGATACTTTACCGACGAAGCCTGCACCGTTCCCTTTACCGGTTCGGTGTACACCCGTCAGAAAATCACCCTGTACGCGGCCTGGGAAAACGCTCCCATCAGTTTTGAAAACTATGGTTTTGCCGATGAATCCGGAAAGGTTTCGCCGACTATGAGCCTGCTTGCCGGCAGCGGAGTCGGCTGCAAAGACGGCGATGACGCGGCGCTGGCCTTCCGTTTCAACGGGTCGGATATTTACAGTGAAATAGACGGCCAGATCGTGTATATGGGTTCCCGGGCTGCCATGCGGGATCATTCTGCCCGGCTGCTTCAGGTAAAAGATAAAACCCTTTACCGGATTACCTATTATTATAAGAATCGCCCCGAAAGCAATGTAAGCTATCGGTTGTTCTTCTCGGTTTCTTCCGAGAATATTTGGGATGCAAAATCGTACAACAGCGGCGTCAGCCAGACGGAGCGGATCATTACCAAAAACGAAAGTGGCTGGACCAAGGCGGAGGTTTATTATAAAACCGATCTGAAAACCGTCTACGGGAATTGGCTGTTCCTGCAGGCGACTCTGCTGGGCGGAGGCAATACGAAGGTGGCTTCCTGCGATATCGATGATATTTTCGTGGAAGAAATTCCGGCTCCGTATGTTATATTCGAACCCAACAACGAAGGGGCGCAAGTGGTCCGGAATGGCAATATGGGCGATCCGATTGATTTTCCGGCGGTAAAAAACGGAAAAGCGGAACTGCTCGGCTGGTATACCGACGAAGCACTGACCGTTCCCTTTACCGAAACAACCTATACCGGGGAATTCAGGGTCTATGCCAAATGGAGCAATGCACCCATCAGCTTTGAAGATTATAAGTATACCGCCGATGGAGTAAATATCGGGCAGACCATGCGGATCATCCGCCAAAACGGTGTCGGGTGCACCGACGGGGATGACGCGGTGCTGGGCTTCCGTTTCAACGGGTCGGATATTTACAGTGAAAAAGACGGCCAGATCGTGTATATGGGTTCGCGGTTTAATATGCGGGATCATAATGCCCGTTTGAAACAGGTGGAAAATCACGCCTTCTACCGGATTACCTATTATTATCGGAACAATCCGGAAACCAATACCGCCTATCGACTGTTCTTCTCAACCAGTTCGGAAAACATTTGGGAAACGCCGGTTTATGTCAATGGCCGGGAATCAACCGAACGGCTGGTTTCCCCGCAGGAAAACGGCTGGACAAAAGTACAAACCTATCTGAAAACCGATTTTCCCAAGGCACACGGGAATTGGCTGTTCCTTCAGGCAACAACGATGTCCGGCAGCCAAAATACGGTGGTTTCCTGCGATATTGATGATATACTGATTGAAAAGATCGAACCGCCTTATGTGGTATTCAACCTGCAAAACGGTGAAGAAAGCCAGTTGCTGCAGGGCAGCGAGGGCTCGCCGATTGTTCTTCCCCAAACCCCGTATCGTCACGGATTTACCTTTACCGGCTGGTACGCCGATGCTGCCTGCACTACCCCCTTTACGCAAAAGGTCTTTACGGCTGATACCGAAACCTTTGTGTATGCGGGCTGGCGTCAGAACCGGACGGTGGTTTACGATTTTGAAAATTACGGCTGCATCGATCAGGACTGGAAAATGCAGCTTTGCGATGTGATCTATCAGCATCGCAGCGAGGCGGCTTCGGGCAGCGGAGTTCTGTATGTGGACCGCCGCACCGAAAACGGGGCCACTTTAAACCCGGCCGGTGCCTATGCCGGTGTCGCCTGGGGGACCGAACTTTACGAAACCGACGGCGCTTCCTACTATGTGATTTCGGCCAAGGTTTATGTACTGTCCAAGGGGAATTCCAACTTCACCCTGACCGGCCGGATTGCCGGAAAGGATAACCTGTGGGCATACGGAACCAACGATACGACCAACCGCGCTCAGGTGCGGCGTTCGGTACCGACGGGAACCTGGACAAAGGTCACCTTTACTCTGGACGCGTCCAAAGCCAAAAAAGCCGAAGGCCGTTACCTGTATTTGCGGATGGCCGGCGGGAATGAAGGACAGTACCTGGTGGATGATGTAACCGTTACCCGTCTGGATCCCGGTGAAATTCCGGTGGTAGTGGAACAGGTCGGCGGAAAAACCGATCAGATTCCGGAATATGTCAGCGGCCCGAAAGGTAGCGATTATTCCTCTTTACTGCCGCAGAATCCGAAACTGGATAACATTCTTTTCATGGGATATTGCTTCATTAACGATAAGGATGAATACGAACGGATTACCGATACCCGTATCGGGGAGGAAGCCGGTCGGATTTATGCCCGGCTCCAGCGGAGTGTAATTGCCCAGAATTTTGATGACGGCAATTATCAAGCTGAATGGAACCGTCCGCTTACCTACCGTATTGCGGATTTTGACTATGAACTCTATGATGCACAGGCTGCCGGTCACAGTGCCGACAATGTTACCTCTGGCCGGTACAGTCTGCATCGCAAAGGGAAAACGCCGTATTTTGAAAACGCACTGCTGCTTACCCAGGGAGATGAACTTTCGGAAACCGGGCGATATACTGTAACCATGAAGGTGAAACTCGGCAAACATTTCCACAGCGACGGGGCGGTGAAGATTGTTTCCAACCGCAGCCCCTATTACGCCTGGACAACGACCGGCGACTATTATCCGATCATCTCCATCAAAGATTTGGAGGACGGAAAGTGGCACGAGGTTTCCTACACCTTCAACTCGGTTGAGGTTTATGCTTCGCTGCAGACGCCGGGATATTGCGAACTGTTTGTAGACGATGTGGTCTTTACTTTGGTGGATGAAAATACGCCGCTTTCCACCCCTGCCGAATATACCGAATATGTTCCGGCCCGTCGGGACGAACAAGGAAACCTGCTCGGCTACGGCAGCGGCGACGGGTTTGATTTAACCAAAATCTGGGATGTTTCCCTGTATCAGAAACCCGAAGAAAATCCGGTTGTGCTGATTCTGCTGATCGGAGGAGCGGCTCTGGTTCTGGCCGCCGGAGCGGCGGTGTGGCTGATTCTTCGCGGAAAACGCCGCAAAAAAGCGAGCCTGTAAGAAAGGAAGGCCAAAAGAATGAAAAAACGAATGATTTGCGCCGTGCTGTCGGTCGCCATGATCCTGAGCCTTCTTTCCGGCTGCTCGTTCGGCAAGGCCAAAAGCAAGGCGCTGGGGGTCGGATACAATGAGGACGGCAGTTTTCTGTATACCGTTGTCCGCGCGGTGAAGGCTTCTCCCGATGTGGAGGAAGCTGCCAAAAACCTCCGTTCGGTTCTCAAAAGCGGACTGGACTGCAAAATCAACATCATTAAGGATGCTTCCATCGAGGATTATGACGGAAACTATGAAATTCTCATCGGGGATACCGATCGGGAGGCCTCCGCTCTGGCAAAGGAACATTTAAAGGAAAACCGGGTCGCCAATTCCAAGGATTTTATTATTGAAGTGATCGGCGATAAAGTGTGCATTCAGGCCATGAATGACAAAATGCTGGTCAATGCCTGCTCCTGGTTTGCCGACACCTTCTGCGATTCGCCCGAAGATTGGCAGCTGCTGACCAGTGATTACCGGTTTTTATACGGGCCGGAAGAAAATGTGGTCGCCAATCTGATAGCCGGGGTGGATCTCGGAAAATTTACGGTGGTCAAACCCAAAGAGTTCTCCTATCTCATCGGGCTGGAAGTCGAGGATTTCGTGGATTACTATGAATCCCTCGGGTTTACAACCGACTATGTGGCCGAACCCCAAAAAGAAACCGCTTATGAAGTGCTGATCGGTGATACTTCCCGCAAGGAATCCAAAGCGGTTTCGGTGCAGGGCGATAACTATGTGATCACCGTAACCGGCGGCAAGCTGGTGATTAAAGGCGGCAGTGATTTAGCTACCCGGGAAGGGGTGCGGGCCTTTAACCGCGCGGTGAAGGAAGCTGTGAAAACCGGAATCCCGATCAACTGGTCGGAAGGATATGTTTTCAATGGAAGATACGATCCGAATGCCGAAGACGCCTACACCCTGAACTGGGGCGACGAATTTGACTACAGCGGCACCTTTGATCTGGCCAAATGGGGCGATTACAACCGCGCTTCCACCAAACTGTCCGGGGAGTCCTGCCTGGGCGGAAAGACCTTCAATGTTGACTGGATGGGGCGCAGCCTGTATACCGAAAAAACCGGTAAAGCTCTGCCAAATCAGAATATGATCTATGTTTCCGACGGTTCGCTGCATCTTGGCGGCATCTATGACGGAGATGTCAATTTCATCGGAACGTATGCTTCTTCCTATGCGACCATGATTTATAAATACGGATTCACGGAAATCCGCGGCAAATGGCCGGTTGCTCCCTGGTGCGTCAGTTATTGGGTCAACGGCAGTGTGTACGGGCAGGAGTTTCAAAAACGTTTCGGTGACCAGGACAGGAATTGCATGACCGAAATTGATATTGTGGAGAACTTCGGAAAGGTGGAGTCCTTTGCCAGCAATGTTCACCGTTGGTGGAGTGAGTACCGTCCGGACGGAACCCAGCGCAGCAGCGCCCACAATTCGATGGACGGGAATCCGCTGTATACCGGAAAATCCCTCAATAACAAAAAGTATACCTATCCGTCCTATAAAAAGGGAAAAGACGATCTTTCCACCGATTTCCATACCTATTCTTTTTACTGGGATGAATACTGCATGAAGTTTGCCTTTGACGGAAAAACCTACTGCGATTACGAATATGAAGAAAATCTGTCGGTGTCGGTTCATGCGCTCATGAACTATTTGATTCTTTCCTGCGGCGGTGGGGAAGCTTCCTATGGAGAAATTTTCCAGAAAGAAACGGATGCGCCTTATGTGGAACACCTGATTGATTTTGTTCGGATTTATCAGACCGGTTCCAAAAACAGCCAGTTGATTACGGCCTGGCCTCAGGAAGAGCAGGACGGAACCCGAAGCGTTCGGTATCCCGAAAATACCAGCGGATTGCAATTCTGATTTTCAAGGAGGATTTTCATGAAAAAACTGATTTCGGCCGCTCTTGCGGCGGCCACCACCCTTTCACTGGTGCTTTGCGCCGGCTGTGGTTCCGAAAAGGGAACAAAAGGCGGAAGTTCCCGTCCCGGTATGAGCAATGCCGAAGAAACCTATTTTATGGATATGCCGAGTGAACTCAAAGGCACCAAGGTGCAGTTCGCTACCTGGATTCCCCATAAAACCACCGATACCGGCGAAGTAATTGCCAATTTTGAACAGGAAACCGGCATCACGGTGGAGCTGGTGGAAGTGGCGCAGTCGGATTACCATGTCAAAATGGCCGCCCTCATCAACGCCGGGCAGTCCCCGGATGTGGTGGTGGAAAACGGCGACTTCCCGTTGACCCTGAATCTGCTGGCTCCCCTTACGGTTGAGGATACCGGCCTGGATGTTACCGATCCTTTCTGGAATCAGGAACTGCGGAAGATTTTCACCGTGGGAAAATACTGCTATGCCGTAAATGGGGCCAATTCCAGTTGGGATATGGCCGGAGCCATGATCTATTTTAACAAAACCATTCTGGATGAAAACGGCATTAAAACGCCGAACGAATATGTGGCCGACAACAACTGGAATCTGGATACCATGAAAACCCTGATGAAACAG
>CAKSNI010000041.1 GCA_934476025.1 uncultured Eubacteriales bacterium
GCTGAGGGGATGGTCGTATCCAATCTGCAAATCGTGAACGCTCAAAACGGTATTGCCGCTTTCCACCTGAGGAGTCAGATCGGCAAACACCCCGGAAAGGTCATATTCCTCCGGTGCTTCGATCGGTTCCATCCGATCCAGCGCCTTGAGTTTGGACTGCGCCATGGCGGCCTTGGTCGCCTTATAACGAAACCGCTCCACCGTTGCGGTAATGCGGGCCACCTCTTTTTGACGGGCTTCATAATCCTTTTTCTGCTTTTCGTAGGTTTCCTTTTTTAAGCGAACAAAATCGCTGTAATTTCCGGTATACCGGTGCAGGTGCCCGTGAGCAATTTCGTAAACCACCGAAACCACCCGATCCAAAAACATCTGATCGTGGGACACAATCAGAACGGCCCGCGGATAATTCTTCAAATAGGTTTCCAACCAGGAAACAGCCCCCATATCCAAATGGTTAGTCGGCTCATCCAAAAGCAGAAGATCCGGTTTGGAAAGCAGCAGTTTGGCAAAAGACAATTTGGTCAACTGCCCACCGGAGAATTCCGACAACTTTTTACCCTTATCCTGTGCGCAAAAGCCGAGCTTTTTAATCACGGTTTCAAATTCTTTTTCCCAGGTATACCCGCCCAGAATCCGGAATTCTTCCGCCAGTTCGGTATATCGGGCCGCCTTCTTTGTGTCGGCGCTGTGTTCCATTTCCCGGGTCAGCCGATCCATTTCCTCCTGCATGGCGAGCAGATTGGAAAAGGCTTTTTTCACCTCGTCCTCCATCGTGACCGACAAATCCTCGAAACTGATCTGCCGCAAAAAGCCGATATTCAGCCCCTTAGAGCGGGAAACCGCCGGCAAATTGCCGTTTTCATCCCGCTGCGGATCCAATTCCCCGGCAATAAAATTAAGCAGGGTGGTTTTGCCGCACCCGTTCCGGCCGACCAGCGCCACCTTTTCCCGATTTTTGATTTCAAAACGAAGATCGGATAAAACGGTATCCGCCCCGTAAGCCAGGCTGCCGCCCGTTATTGCATAATACAAACTGGTTCCTCCCGGTGTTTGGTTTGGCCGATGCCGGGAACTCTCGAAAGACCGGAGCCGCCGTTTTTGCGGCCGTCCTTTTCCCTTTCGCCCGATCGGTGTATGGTATGCCCGTGTCAAACACGGGTCAAATCGCCCCCGGCGCCCTCTGACGAGAAAGCCTTTCTTCAGCGCCTTCTTGCCTTGCGAAGGCTCCCCTTTCTCAGGCTTTTTATCATTCCTGCCAACCACTCTCTTCTTTTTCTTAATATACCATTTTTGGTCCGCTTTTTCAAGTCGTATCGGTAAATTGAGCGTTCCCGAAGCGAATCGTAAAAACGATCGATTTCATTTCTGCCTGTTCCTCCCGCTCCCTCGCATGGTTCTCTGCAAAATTCATCCGATATTTCCCGAAATCCGGCTCATACTAACCCGGGGGAATCTGTATGAAATTCAAAACCTTTTTTTTGTTTTTTTTCGCCATGCTCGCCACCGGGCTGCTGTTCGGATTGACCGTTTTGTTGACCTTTTCTTCTCAAAAATTGATCGGAGCCAACCTTTCCGAAAAAAATGTTCCTTATGAACCGGCCGCCGTCCTTCCGGAAGACACCGTTCTTCTGATCAGTTTTCCGGACGGCTACTCCGTCGCCCTTTCGCTGGACTTTTCCAAAAGCCGCATCCGGGCCGTTCTGCTTGAAAAGGGTTCATCCCTGAAAGAGGCGCAATCCTTTGGTTTTTCCTGCCGCGACACGGTGGTTTTTGACTACGCTTCTTTTATCCGGACGATTGATCTTTGCGACGGAATCCTCATTGAAAACGGCGGAGAAACCGAGCGATTGACCGGAGCCGCCTGCGCCGATCGGTTGGCCGAGGCCCCGGACGACCGATTGCTGCGAAAAATTCTCCTTACCGGTTTCTTTTCCCAAATTCAAAATAAGGGCTTTTCAAGCGAAGCACTATCCTGTATAATAAAAGAAACCAAAACCACCCTTTCGGTCCCGAAATGCTTCGGATACGAGCAGGCGCTGCCGGCAATCAGCTCATCCTTTCAATTGATCAACGAGGAGGAATCCCCATGAAAAAATCGGTTTGCCTTTTTCTCTGCCTATGCCTTTTTTGTACCTTTTTATCCGGTTGTGCGCCGTTTGAAAATGTGCAGAACCTGGTTCGCAATGCTAGGGAGATTGTTACAAAGGTTTCCAATGCGGCAATTCTGCCGGCTGAATTTCAGGTAGATCCCAGCGGCGAAGCGGTTTTAAGTGAGGAACAAAAGCAGCGCTTTTGCTATGCTTCCCTGAATGAAAATCAACAGCGCATTTACCGGATGATCCTGCCGGCCGTCCGGGATTGTGTGGCCGGTCAGATCGGTTTGGGCAATTGCCTGGACAATGCCCTTAACGATCTTTCGGTGGCCTTCTTCGCCGTTTCGTATGATTACCCCGAAATTTACTGGATGCCGAAACACTACCGATATTCCACCATAGCTTCCTATTTCAGTATTTCCTTTGAGGATGAGAACGACAGTCTTTACCTTTTTTCCCGGGAGGAAATTGCCGCCGATACCGAAGAATTTGAAGATGCCGTCACCCGGATTACCGATAAGATTGACCCGGGAATGTCGGATTTTGAAAAGGAAGAAATTCTGATCCGGGAACTGTGCAAACGCGCCCGCTACACCGAAGAAGGGGATAAATCCCTCTATTCCGCCTACGGGGCTCTTGTGAACGGAGAAGCTGTTTGCGAAGGCTATGCCCGGGCTTTTCAGCTGCTCTGCAACCGGGTTTCCATTCCCTGTAAACTGGTCGTCGGAGAATCCCAGGGCGAAGGCCATATGTGGAACCTGGTTCAAATTGAAAACAACTGGTACCACATGGATCCCACCTGGATGGATATAGCCGAAGTGCCGGATTTTTACTATTTCAATGTTTCCACCCGGCGGATTACCGAAGATCATACCATCGCGCCCGATTTTCGGGAAGCTTCCTATCAGGAAACCAACACGCCTCTTTTAAACTACGGGCTCAACGAAACCGACGAAACCGAAGCCGCTTTCTATTTTCAGGTCTATTCCGACCGAATCTATCGGCCCGACGCAGCCGAAAGTGCCGCCCGGATTGCCGAAGCTGCCGCCGACGGAAAGGAGGATGTTTCCCTCCTGTTCTCCCGCGAAAGCGACTGGGAATTCTTCGCCGAACAGTGTGATGAACAGTTGGCGGATATTTCCGCGATTTTGGCCGATACCGATTTTCGGCGCCGCCACCGATTCAACCGAACAATTCAGCTTAAACAGGCCATCTACAACCAACATACCGTCAGTTTCACTTTTGAATAGTTTCCGACCGACCGATAAAAAACGCCCGGCCGTATTCCCTTTTTAAAGAGAATACGGCCGGGTTTGCTTTTTCAAAAGAGGGGAAGAAACAGAAACGCTCCCAAAAAATCACCTGACGCTTTTCAAAAGGCTCAATGCGTCAAATAATACTTCACCAGATTCTGAAGCAGAGCATCCCGGTCAACCTTCCGGATCAAATTCCGGGCGTTGCCGTGTGTGGTGATATAGGTAGGATCCTCGGAAAGAATGTACCCGACCAGCTGGTTAATGGGATTATATCCCTTTTCCTTCAGCGCACGGTAAACCGTGAGAATGGTATTCCGGATTTCCTGTTCTTCTTCATTCCCAATGGAAAACTCCATGGTTTCGTCCATCATCAACAACACCTCACTTCATTCTACTGCCCTTATTCTACTCCATCAAAGGGAAAAGTGCAAGAAATTATTTGTTAAAATTCTATAAATTCGGCGTCTTAGCTGCGAAGCTGGGCTCCGGCCGCATCCAGCGCCTGAAGGATCTTTCCGACAACCGCATCAATCTGTTCATCCTGAAGGGTTCCTTCCATGGAACGCAAACGGACGCTGAAAGCCACGCTCTTTTTCCCCGCCTGAATGTGTTCTCCCTCGTATACATCGAAAAGGGTAATCTCCTCACACAGATCGCCGGCAGCCTTTCGAATTACGGCCGAGAGTTTTCCGACCGGGGTTTCCCGATCGCAAACCAGCGCGAAATCACGGGTAACGGCCGGGAACTTCGGCAGCGGACGATAAACAATCGGCTGAGCCGGCTGAGCAAACAGAGCATCCAGATATACCTCTGCCACATAGACTTTTTCGCCCAGGTGATAGGCAGCGGCGGTGTTCGGATGCACTTCGCCGAATACGGCCAGGCAATTTTCTCCGCTCATGGCAACGGCCTGACGGCCGGGATGCAGGTAAGGTTCTGTACTGCGTTCGTAGGAAGCCGTTACCCCAAAGGCCGAAAGCAAGCGTTCAATAATGCCCTTCATGGTGAAGAAATCTTCTTTTTCGCCGTACATACCGATCGACATCGTCGGCACCTCGGCCGGCGCTTCAGTCAAGGGCAATTGTTTGGCAATAAAGCGCTTGCTGGTTTCAAAGAACCGAACGGCCGGAATTTTCCGGCTCATATTGGTGGACAATACCGTCAGCATTCCGGTAATCAGCTGCGTCCGCAAAACGGAATATTCATCTCCCAGCGGGTTAAGCAGCCGAATCTGATTGCGGCGGGGATCATCCTCGGCAAGGAAGAGGGTGTCAATTGCCCGGGAGGCGATAAAGGAATAGGTCATGATTTCCCGAGCCGAAAGAGCCACCATTTCCCGTTTTACCCGGTCGGTTTTCATGCGTTCCGGCAGAATCTTCCCGCGGCGAACCGCTCCGCGCATCGGGGTGGATTGGATATGATCGTACCCGTAAATCCGCATGACCTCTTCGGCCAAATCGGCTTTGCCTTCGATATCATCCCGAATAGAGGGGACAGTCACCGTCAGCATCCCGTGATGCAGTTTGGTTTTCAGCTGCAGGGAAGAAAGAATCCGCACAACGGTTTCTTCGGGGATTTCCACTCCCAGCAAATCGCAAATGGAGGCTACACTGACATTCAACACCCGGTCCTTGGGCAGGGTGTCATGCAAATCCACCGTGCCGTCAATAATATCCCCGGCATCCAGATCGGCAATCAGTGAAAGCGCCCGATCCATGGCAAAGGCGACATTGTGGATATCCGTTCCTCTCTCATACCGGCCGCTGGCTTCGGTGCGAACCCCGAGAGCCCGCCCGGTCCGACGGATATTGTCCCGTTTGAATTTGGCCGATTCCAAAAACAGGTCGGTGGTATCTTCGGTGATTTCGCTTTCCAGCCCGCCCATAATTCCGGCCAGGCAGGAAGGCGTCTGCCCGTCGGCAATGACCAGCATCTGCGGAGTCAGATCGTATTTCTTTCCGTCAAGGGTAGTGATGCTTTCCCCTTCCTGCGCATTCCGGACAATGATATGCCGCCCGCTGAGTTTTCCGAGGTTAAAGGCGTGCATCGGCTGACCGGTTTCCAGCATCACAAAATTGGTAATATCCACGATGTTGTTGATCGGCCGCATTCCGCAGGTACGAAGAACCTGTTTGAGCCAATCCGGAGATTCTTTAATCCGCAGATTTTTCACCACGCGGCCCATATACCGGGGGCACAGCTCGCTGTTTTTGACCTCCACCGTAATTTCATCCCGGATATTTCCGCCGGCCGTTTTGTAGGCCGGTTCCGGCTGGTGGTAGGTTGTTCCCAGCACTACGCCGATTTCTTTGGCAATCCCGAGAATGCAGTTGCAATCCGGGCGATTGGCGGTGATTTTAAAATCGATGACCGTATCGTCCAGGCCGAGGACCTCACACATATCGGTTCCCGTCGGAGCGCAGCCGTCTTTGAGAATCAGAATTCCGTTTACGCCGGCGCCGGGATAGTCGCTTTCGCTCAAGCCGAGTTCCCCACCCGAACAAAGCATTCCATCCGACTGAACTCCCCGAAGTTTTCCCGATTCAATATGCGTTCCGCCCGGCAGATCGCTGCCCGGCAGAGCCACCGGAACCAGTGCGCCTTCAAAAATATTCTGCGCCCCGGTAACAATCTGCTGCGGGTGGCCGGTTCCGATATCGATCTGACAGATCTGCAAATGATCGCTGTTTTCGTGGGGAACAATTGACAAAATTTTGCCAACGACCACTTTTTTCATCGTATCGGCCAAATGAATGACTTCTTCCACTTCAAAGCCGGCCGATACCATTTTATCACAAAGTTCCTCCACCGAAACGGGGATATCCACATAGTATTTTAATGTTTTCAGTGCTACTTTCATTCCGCGTTTCCTCCCTTAAAACTGATCCAAAAAGCGCTTGTCGTTTTCAAACAGCAGGCGGATGTCACTGATTTTATACCGGGTGGTCGCCAACCGATCCAGCCCGATACCAAAAGCAAACCCACTGTAAACTTCCGGATCGATTCCGCAATTGCGCAGAACATTGGGATGCACCATTCCGGCCCCCAGAATTTCAATCCATCCGCTTCCCTTGCAAACCCGGCAGCCCTTTCCGCCGCATTCGGAACAGGAAACATCCACTTCCACGCTCGGTTCGGTAAAGGGGAAGAAAGACGGGCGGAACTTCACCTTGGTCTGCGGCCCGTAGATTTCATGAGCAAACTGTTCCAGCACCCCTTTTAAGTCGCACATGGTCACTCCCTGATCCACGACCAGGCCCTCCAGCTGATGAAAGACCGGCGAATGGGTAGCATCCACTTCATCGGCACGAAAAACCCGCCCCGGGCAGATCATACGAATCGGCGGCTTGGTTACTTCCATGGTTCTGGCCTGTGCCGCCGAAGTCTGGGTACGCAGCAGCAGCTGTTCGGTCAGATAAAAGGTATCCTGCATATCTCTGGCCGGATGATCCTTCGGAACATTCAACTGTTCAAAACAGTAATGATCGGTTTCCACTTCCGGGCCGTCAACCACATCAAAACCCATGGAGCGGAAAATATCAATCATATCCTCCAGTACCAGCGAAATCGGATGCAGGCCGCCCTTCTCGGGTGCCTTGCCCGGCATGGTCACATCCAGCGTTTCGGCCTTCAACTTCATAGACTGTTCCAGTTCCGCCAACTTAGCGGTTTTTTCGGCAATGGAAGCCTCGATTCCGGAACGAACCTCATTGGCCAGTTTCCCCATGAAAGGGCGTTCTTCAGCCGAAAGCCCTCCCATGGATTTTAAAATAGCGGTCAATTCTCCCTTTTTCCCAAGGTAGTGGATCCGCAAATCTTCCAGCATCTGCTTGCTGTCGCACCGGGCGACGGCTTCTTTGGCTTTTTGGGCAATAAGTTCCAGTTTTTCTTTCATGTTTTCCATCCTTTCTGATTGCTTTGGCCGGACCGGCCGGCGGGGAAAAACAAAAAAAGACGCTCCTCCCCGAAACGGGGACGAAGCATCTGATGGGACATCTGGCTCCGCGGTACCACCCACGATTTTTACTCAAAAGAGCAAACACTCTCCGAGCCGATAACGGAGCTCGCCCGACAGCACTTACTATCATTTTCGGCGCCGCTGCTGTGAAGGGAACTTCGGCAAAGAACTTTTCAGGCGGTTTTCAGCTGGGCCGACCCTCTCTTTTGAAAAGCGAACCTTGCGTACTTTTCTTCAGTCATTGCATTTCTAACGGTATCATACCATCTTTCCGGGCAAATTTCAACCTTTTTTTAAAAAAATCTGTTCTTTTTCCGGAAGGTATGGTAAAATATAAACAGTCTTTGTCGGGGTGCGGAATTTTTCCGTTTTTCCGGAAGCACCGAAACCATTTTTAAAAAGAAGGCTGTCAAAAATGTTTGAAGGACTGAAAAAAGAAGCAGAATCCGCCGCCCGGGAGCTGCTGGATATTGCCGGGCTGAAACCCGGTCAGATTCTGGTGGTCGGTTGCTCCACCAGCGAAATTCTTGGGGAAAAAATCGGAACCGATTCCTCCCCGCAGGCAGCAGAAC
>CAKSNI010000042.1 GCA_934476025.1 uncultured Eubacteriales bacterium
AAGTTATCCACCGCCACACTGTGATTTTCGTCATGCAGTTCCTCGTGTACGCTGTCTAAAAAGGCATAGCAGACATCGGTGGCAATGTTCATTTTCCGAATGCCGGCGGCAATGGCCTGCCGAATCTGATCATTCGGAATGCCCGATCCCCCGTGGAGAACCAGCGGAATATTTCCGGTTGCTTCCCGGATGGCATGAATGCGTTCAATATCCAGTTTCGGCGGTTTTTTGTACCGACCGTGGGCATTGCCGACCAGCACCGCCAGGCAGGCTACGCCCGTTTCCCGAACAAACCGCGCTGCGTCCTCCGGCCGGGTGAATTCATCCATTCCGTCATCTTTGGCCAGCCCGATGTGGCCGAGTTCCCCCTCCACACCGATCTGAAGATACCGGCAGGTATCAGCCACCCGTTTGGTCAGCGCAATATTTTCCTCCAAAGGAAGGGTGGAACCGTCCAGCATGATGCCGGTTGCACCCCAGCGCAGGGCCCGGGTTGTTTCCAGTTCGCTCGGGCCGTGATCCAGATGGAAACAAATCGGGACACTTGCCTTTCGGGCAGCGGCCACCACCACCGGTGCCAGATAATACCCGGCTTCCTCTTTAAAAAGACGCGGGTATATCTGCATGATAATCGGTGCTCTGGCTTTCTCGGCGGCAGCAACAACCCCCATGGCGGTTTCCATGTTGTACACATTAAAGGCCGGAATACAAAATCCGCCTTTTTCCGCCATCTCCAGCACCGTTTGTAAACGAACCAACATCGCTTTTTTCCTCTTTTCAGCCCAAAATCAATTCTTCTACCGAAAGAATGCGGACGGAATCCTGGTTCACACTCTGCAGCGCTTTGGTTTCACTTACCGAAGCACTGATTACCGTATCAGCCCCGACCCCTCTCACATTGGCCAGACGGTCGGCAGCCACCTTGGTAATCACCTCCGGCATCCATTGCGCCATCAGAATATTGCCGGCCCACATGGTGTCTTTCCCAAAGCAAAGCATTTCCGAAAGGTCGGCGTAGGCCGAAATCAAGCTGCGCGGTTCTTCGGTTTCCTTTAAATCACGGGCCAGCTGGAACGGATCCTGATACACCGCCCGGATTCCGGTTTTTGCGGTCTTCAGACTACCGTTTTTCACGCAGTTGGCCAGGAAGGTCGTATAGGTCACAACGCCGGCATTCAGCGTCACTTCCCATTCCTTATATTCGCGTTTGAAAACTTTGGCATCCTGCGGATCATAAACAATCACCTGAGAATAGTCGTTAAGCTGTTCGGCGCATTTCTGCATCATTTCCTTGGTTTCACCGGCAGCGCCGATCAGGTATTCCAGCTGCCACCCCGACGGGCGTTCATCCGCAAGAACCGTAAAGGCGATTCCGGTTTTTTCCAACGCGCCAATCGCCCGAACGGCAAATTCCGGTGCCATATACCGGGCGTCCACCCCCAAAAACAGCAGGGTATCGGTTTTGGCGGAATGTTTTTGGATCTGCTTTTGAAGCGATGCATCCAATTCGGTTTTGCCGTAGGCATTGCCGTTCTGAAGGCAGGCATCCACCAGTTTTTCAATATAAGCCGGCAGTTTTCCCTGCATAGCGGCATCCAGCCGGGCCTCCTTGGTGAACATCACCGGATCCCAACCCGTTACACACTCTTTGGTGCAGGCACCGCAGCAGGCACATTCGTACAGATTGTCGGCCACTTCTTCGATTCCGTAAACCCCACGGTTCACAAGCGACAGCCCCAATGCTCTGGCACGGGCGGTATTTCTTTCCAATCCGG
This sequence comes from uncultured Eubacteriales bacterium, assembly GCA_934476025.1. Classification (GTDB taxonomy): domain Bacteria; phylum Bacillota; class Clostridia; order Oscillospirales; family Acutalibacteraceae; genus SIG607. The sequence goes on from CAKSNI010000042.1 coordinate 1,776, forward strand.
TTGCATTGCCGATGGGGCAAATGTGCCGGCACATCCAGCAAAAACGGCAGGAATCTACATGTTTTTTGGCATTTTCGGTCATGACTCTTCCCCCTATCGATTACAGACCCAGTTTAAACGGATTCATAATTCCGTTCGGATCCAATTTTTCCTTCAGTCCTTCAAACACCTGCATAGCCGGGCCATACTGTTCCTTCATCAGGCGGCCGAGTTTGATGCCGACCCCGTGGTGATCGTTGACCACGCCGCCGTGAGCCAAGGCCGTCCGGACCCCGCAGGTCCAGATCTGCTGATGCAGACGAAGGGCTTCCACCGGATCCTGAGGAACATCTTTACCGTCTACAATGAAGCGATCATAAACCATCGCTCCCCATTCATACCAGTGTGAGAAGTGGGCAATAAATTTTGCCTGCGGGAAATTGGTTTCGATGGCTTCCTTCATAGCCCAGTAAATCTCTTCGATTTTTCCGTAGGGGGCAATGGTATCCATCGTTCCGAACATCTGCGGGATATCCATCATGTACCCCGGATAGAAGAAGGTGATTTTTTCCTTCCACCATTTTTCGCCGTATTCGCTGCCCATATCTTCGGCCCCGTATTTGCGGAAGGTATCAAGCAGAATTTTTTCTTCTACTTCCACCATTTCCTTGACGCCTTCATAGGCAACATTCATGAAGGCCCCCTGGCGTTCCACCCCGACGATCTTTTTGATCAGCGAAGCGGTTTCGGCCGGGTCATACAGCCGCATGACCGACGGTTTGAACTTTTGAAGCAGTTCCCGGGCAGCCTTGAACGCCCCGGTCATATCCTGGAACAAAAATCCGCGGAAACGGCGTTCTTCCGGCTGATCGAAAATGCGGATCTGCGCTTTGGTAATCACCCCGAGGGTGCCTTCGGAACCGATGAAAATCTGGTTAAGATCCGGACCGGCCGCGTGCTTGGGCGCACTGGAGGTTTTGATGATATCCCCGTTCGGGAGAACCACTTCCATCTGCAGAACCATATCGTCGATTTTCCCGTATTTAGTGGAAACAACCCCGATCCCGCGATGGGCAGGAATCCGCCGACAGTGGAGCAGGTCAGAGAAGAGGGATAATGCATGGTAGCCTTTCCCACTTCATTGGCCGCCCATTCGATGTGTTTGTAAATGGCACCGGTACCGCATTCAATGTACATGGCTTCGGTGTTGACTTCGTAAATCTGATTCATCCGCTTGGTATCCAGCACAATTCCGCCGCATACCGGGATGGCACCGCCCTGGGTTCCGCCACCGCCGCCCCAGGTTGTTACCGGGATTTTATAATAGTTGGCGATTTTCAGCACCTTGGAGGTTTCCTGAGCATCCTTCGGGGCAACTACAAAATCCGCTTCCGGCATCATGCGGCCGCGGTCGGCCCACATCCGGGAAAGCCAGTAGTAGTCCACACTGTGAGTCAGTTTATCGATTGGTTTGGTGGAACAGTTTTCGGTTCCGACCGCGTCTTCCAGCTCGGTCAGAATCATGGCAGTTAAAAATTCATTCGTTTGCATTCCTGTATCTCCTTCATAAAAAATTGTGACAGCAGCCGGTTGGCCCGGCCGGAATTACCGGTTCAGCGGATCGGGGGTAAGAGCCGGAAAATACCGGCAAAATTCCCGGATTTCCGCGGTGTAATCGCCCTCGATTTCCGCAAAGTGGTGAATGTACGGACCGTCGATCAGCCGATCCTCCCAGGCCTGCAGATTTTCAAATTCTCCCCACAAATAGGTCCCGTGGGTCTGCGGACCGTCGGTCGTATGGCAGGTTCCCGCCAGAATGAGATAATTGCCCTTTTCCTGATCCAGACGGGCAACGGTATAGGTGCCGTCTTTGGCCCGGAACCACTGCTGCTGATTCACGAGTTCCGCCGGGCAGTCGGGTGCCTTCACCGAAAGCGGGAAGGGACCACAGTGCCAGAGCAGTTCGGCATTTTTGTTTTGCGGATGCCGCACGGTAAATTCTCCGAGGAAGGGGCGCTTTTCGCCAAACGCGGCGCTTTCCAGCAATTTCATAGTCAAAGCGCAATGCATATCGCTTTCGCAACTCACCACATAACCGAGATCGTTAAGAACCGAATACACGGCACAGGGAGCCAATCCGTCAAAAAGCTGCGGCGTGGCCGTCCAGCATTCCGCCGAAATCACATCCAGCCGGAATTCTTCAAACAAGTCCATATAGGTCACTACCAGACAGGCCATCCGTTCAAGGTAATCGGGGGTCAGTTCATCCATCTGATACCGCTGACGGAAATGACGGACATATTTTTCGATTTCCCCGGTTTTTTCCACCCGGTTTTTTTGGAAACGATCCTGCAGAACCGCCAGGTTAATCGGAATGATTTTCAGACCGAAACGATCCATCAGTTCGGCCTCGTTCCAAATGACCGAAAAGAAGGGCTGCGGACGGATCCCCACCTGACCGACCCGGATGCCGGTGAAGTTCTTCACCATGTTTACCACCCTTAAGTAGGTTTCGAATCCGTTTTTGAATTCCTCGGAGTCAATTCGGCAGCAGGGAAGATGGGAAAAAGGAATATTGTACCGCTGCAGCTGCCGGGATACCCCGAAAATGCCGCACTGGGAATCGGTCGGCCGCATTCCGTGTTCATAATATTCATCGTCCAGCGGTGCATAAATACATACCGGTTTTCCGAGTGCTTTGGCCACATCGGCCGCCAACTCTTCGTTGCCGAAATTGGCATTGATGATGAGAATGCCGTCTACTTTTTCGTTTTGGAAGCGTTCAATAACCTGCTCACCCGACGCATCGTCGAACATCAAATCCTCATTTCCAAGCCCGCGGATATCCACAAATTCCACATGAGGACCGGCAAAATGCTCCTCAATACAGGCAACGCATTCTCTTCCCCGGCGTTCGGCCGATGACCAGGTCAAAAAGGTTTTCGGCGGTCGATCGGTGGTATTGCGCCGCATCGGAGCCAAGCCGATTCGAATTTTCTGCTGCATAAAAAAGCCTCTTTCCTTTCGGGGAAAAATATGATATACTGTGTTCACGGGGGCATCGGAATATTTTTCCGAAAATTCCGCAAACACCCCGGGAGCCCGGTTTTCCTGCCCTTCATTCTACACCAAGCACCCCGGAAAATCAATAGGTTTTTGAAAAAATATTTCATTTATTTTTGATTTTATTTCATATTTTCGCCAAAATGAAAATTATTTTCATTTGCAGGAGGTTTCTATGAAATCGGTTTTATTGACCATTCGTACCCATATGCGGGATTTTGGCCCGGGCGAACGCCGGATTGCCAACGCTCTGCTGCAGGATCCGAAAGCGGTTCTGCCCCTTTCGATTTCTCAATTTGCCGATCTGACCGACAGCGGTGCCGCCACCGTAGTCCGGTTTGTTAAAAAGATCGGGTTTTCGGGGTATCAATCCTTTAAGATTGCCCTGGCGCAGGAGCTTTCCAATATCTCCGATGAGCCGAAACAGATTTCCCGGGACGACAGTTGTTACGATATGTTCAGCAAGCGCATTGCCGATATTCGCATTGCCCTGGAACGCACCCGGGAGGTACTGGATGCAGAGGTAATGGAAGAAATCGCCGTTCGCCTGATGCACGCCGGGCGCATTCTGATTTTCGGGCTGGGCAATTCTGCCCCGATTGCGATGGACGCCCAACACAAATTCATGCGTCTGGGGTTGGACGCTACTGCGATTTATGACAATCATATGCAGGCGCTGTGTGCTTCCCATACCAATAAGCAATGCGTGGTTATCGGAATTTCCCACTCGGGGGCCTCCCGGGATATTGTAGAATCCCTTCGGTTGGCCCATTCCATGGGGGCCTTTACCGTCGGGATTACCAATTACAATGCCTCCCCCATTACCGAAGTGGCCGATCTTTGCCTGTTTACCCGATCCGATGAAACGGTTCATTCCATTCTGGCCATGAGTTCCCGGATTGCTCAGCTCACCATTTTTGACGCCCTTTACACCTATATGATTGCCGGGATGGGGCGGCGTGCGGTGGAAGCCATTCATGCTACCGAAACCGCTCTGAGGGAAAAGAAACTATAATTTTCTCCGTTTTTCGGAATTTTTCGCCCTTGACTTTTTGAAGAACTGTCCTTATAATAAATTGTAAGAATCAAAAAGACCCCGTTTGCGTTCTTACGCAGGCGGGGCATTTTTTGGGAGGATTTGCCATGAAAACAGATATCCTGATCATCGGAGCCGGCCCGGCCGGTATTTTTACCGCACTGGAATTGCTTCGTCAGGGCAGCAGCAAGAAAATCACCATTGTTGAAAAAGGAGTAGCGGTGGAAAAACGCAGATGTCCGAAAAACAAAACCAAAACCTGCGTGAACTGCAAGCCCTACTGCCACATTACCACCGGTTTTTCCGGTGCCGGCGCTTTTTCCGACGGCAAGCTTTCACTGAGTTGCGAAGTCGGCGGCAATCTGCCGGATCTGATTGGGGAGGAACTGGCGCAAAGTACTATTGAATATACCGACGGCATCTATCTGGAATTCGGGGCTGATTCCCATGTTGAAGGCATCAGCAATCCCGAAGAGGTCAAAGAAATCCGCAAACGGGCCATTCGAGCCGGTCTGAAACTGGTGGATTGCCCCATTCGGCACCTCGGAACCGAAAAGGCCCAGGATATTTACTACTCCATTGAACAATATCTGCTCAATCACGGGGTTGAAATCATTTTCGGTCATGAGTGCAAAAACCTGGTTTTAGACGGTCAGAAATGCACCGGTGCCGTGATTGAAAGTGCCGACGGCAAGGAACAGTTCGCTGTGGAAAGCGAACGCACTGTTGTAGCCACCGGCCGCCGCGGCGCGGAATGGCTGGAAAACCTCTGTGCCGAACACGGCATTGCCCACGAGCCCGGAACGGTGGATATCGGTGTTCGGGTGGAAGTCCGCAACGAAATTATGGAACAGGTCAACAAGGTTCTGTACGAATCCAAATTGATCGGATATCCGCAGCCCTTTAAGAACAAAGTCCGCACCTTCTGTCAGAACCCGGGCGGCTTTGTCAGCCAGGAAAACTACGACAACGACCTGGCGGTGGTCAACGGGCATTCCTATAAAGAACTGAAGTCCAACAACACCAACCTGGCCATCCTGGTTTCCCACAATTTCAATGTTCCCTTCAATCAGCCGATTGCCTATGCTCAAAAGGTCGGGGAACTTTCCAATATGCTGGCCAACGGCCACATCCTGGTTCAGCGTTTCGGAGATATTCTGGACGGAAAACGCACCTGGCAGAAGGAACTTTCCCAATCCAACCTGAAACCCACCCTGCCCGATGCCGTTGCCGGGGATATTACCGCCGCCATTCCCTATCGTGCCATGACCAACATCATCAACTTCATCCACGCTTTGGACGAAGTGGTTCCCGGTTTTGCTTCCAATGAAACGCTGCTGTATGCGCCGGAACTGAAATTCTACAGCAACCGGGTGAAGATGGACGATCGCTTCAACACCAGCATTCAGGGGCTGCACTGCCTGGGCGATTCCTCCGGATGGACCCGTGGACTGATGATGGCTGCGGTTATGGGGGTTTTGATGGGCCGCCGCATTGCCGAGGACGAAAAAGCCTGATCTTTTCAAACCGAATTTGCCGAACCGGCCGGGGAAACGAATGTTTCCCCGGCCGGTTCTTATCTTTTTGAACATTTTTGCGCGGCGCAAACGCCGCTTTTCTTTTAGCGATACAACGGGCCGTAATGCCGGCAGGCCTCATAATCGGCCGCCTGCTCGTCGGTTGTGCCGAAGGCCGCCCACGAATGCGGCCGGAAGATGCGTTCCCGGGGCACATTGTGCATGGAAACCGGAATCCGCAGCATGGAAGCGAGGGTAATCAGATCCGCCCCCACATCGTCGCGTTCTTCATAGCAACGCATATGCATCTTGATTTCGCTGGAGGGTTTATATCCCTTTTCGGCCGAAAGAACCTTCATATTCCGGTCAATAATCACCAGTTTTTCCGGAGTAATAAAACTTTTGGAAATTCCCGTCGGGGTCACCAAAAAGGCACCGTCCTCCAACTTTACGCTCACATTTCCGTCATTGGCCGCCACCCAGCCGAGCTGCCACATTTTATGGC
>CAKSNI010000043.1 GCA_934476025.1 uncultured Eubacteriales bacterium
GGCCTATTCGGTATACGGCTCTTTGAACGACCGGCCGAACGCCGGAGTTCTTTGCGAAACCGATCTGCCGAGCGAAGTCTATGCCGTTCTTTTTGCCAAAACCCGATACCTTTCCTGTCGGATTCCGCGGGATTTTTCCGAATTATACCGAACCATCGGCACCCTGCCTACCGATCCGGCCGCCTTTCTTCCGGAATTTCGCATCACCGGGCAGCGGCCGCGGCAGCTGATTCTCACCGAACCGATGCGTTCTTTTTCGGCCGGATATGACCCGTTTCTTTTTTTATGGATGCTGTATTCCGGAGCAAATCATCCGGTCTTTCCCCGTTTTTTTCAAACCTTTGTTTTCAAAGCGGAATACGGAGCAGGCATTCCCTTGCCGGCCGGTGATCCGCCGTCCAAAGCCGGAACGGGTCTTTCTGAAAATCAAAAAGCCTTCCCTTTTTTGAGGAACCTCGAAAAAGGGAAGGCGACGCGGCGTTCTCTCCTTTAATTCTTTTCGCCGCACTTGCTTTCAGGCGAAAAAATCCGGATATTTCTCCCGGCCGTCAGGGGAAAGGCCTGCCCCTGCCAATACAGGTCGGCGCTCATTCCTTCGGGAATTTCCAGCGCAATCTGCACGCCCTCCGGTTTCTTTTCGCAGTCCACCGAAAGTCTGCCGTGAGGGGTGGTCAGGCTTCCTCGGGCATATTGCATCTTTTCGGGCATCTGCGGTGCAATTTCCACCCGGTCAAATCCGAAGGAATCCTTCGGCTGGCGGATTCCGAGAATCACACTGAACAGCGCCTGGGTACATCCTCCGAACATGGGGTGGTTCTGGGAATTGCTTCCCTGCCAATTTTCCCAAATGGTGGTAGCCCCGGCATCCATCATCGCGCCGAATCCGCCGATTTTATGCCCGGTCAGCAAATCGGTCAGCAGATCAATCCGGGCATCCTCGCCCAGTTGGCGCACCAGCAAATCGGTAGCCAAAAAACCGGTATCGAATTTTTTCAGGCGGGCATAGGTATCCGCCAGGCAGGACCGGGTTCTCTCATCGCCCAATCCGGCCTGCAGCGCAAAGGCGTCGGCTCCCTGGGCCGTTCCGGCAAAGCTGCCGGTTTCTTCATTCAAAAACCGTTTTTTCACCGCGGCCGAGCTTTCCGCAATTTGTTTTTCCATCGCGGCTTTTCCGACCGAATCGTTCATTTTTTCGGCCATTTGCACGGCAAAGCGCAATGCCCGGATCATCAGGCAGGTATTGACAAACGAAGGATCCAGTTGCATTTTTTCGGGGGAACTCCAATCCCCGAGGCACCAGCCGCCGGGTTCCTCCCGAACCACCAATCCGTTTTCCGAGCGGGATTTCAGGTAATCAATCCAGAACAAAATTCCCGGGTAATGTTCCCGAATCGGGGAAAAATCCCCGGTGATTTTCCAATAATAATACGGCACGGTAATGGCTGCCATCCCCCAGCCTCCGGGGCCGCCGCCTCCGCCTCCGAAGGGGGCGGTATGATGAATATGTCCGGTATCCCGGTCCTGGGAATCAAAAATATCCCGAATCCATTTCCGATAGAACGATTTTGCCGAAAGGCAAAGCATCGCCGCTTCGCAGCTGACCTGTCCGTCGCCGGTATAAGCCAGTCGTTCCCGATGGGGGCAATCGGACGGAACCCCCTGATGCATATTATCCTGTTGGGTACGGACAAACGCATCAAACAGCCAATTCAGTTCCGGCAAAGAGCAGGAAAACTCCGCCGCAACCGGCACCGCGCTATGCACCACGCTGATCGAAACCGGTTCCGCTTCCCCGAAAATTTCAAAATATCGGAAGGCGTGCCACAAAAACCGGGGAGAAAATTCCTGTTCGCTCCCGTTGCCGATCACCCGATCTTCCATCGTCTGCGGGTTTCCGTTCGGGTCTTTATAATCCGGTCCGGTGCCCTTCAGGGAAAGGGACTGTCCGTTTCGGCAATCGGCAAAGCGAATTCTCACCTCTTCACCGGCCGCGGCGTGGGTTTTCAGGGTTACAAATCCGCTGATGCACTCGCCGGCATCATACAGACTGCGCCCCGGTTCGCGGTACAGCAGCCGAGGAGTCAGGGTCCGCATCACCCGATCGGGCGGTGCGATTTCCCGGGAAAGAACCGTTTCAGGCAGGCTGCCGACACTCACCGGTGCCGTTTGGAACTCCCGGATTCGGGTATCCAACACTTCCCCGTAAAACAGGTCGCTTTGTATCCGGGCATCGGTCCGGCAGGTTTCGGTGCCTTCGGAATACAGCAGCCGCTCCTTCCCGTTTCCGGAAAATCGGAGAACAAACAACGCGCCGAGTTGATCTCCGAAAGCAACCTCGCCCTCCGCCGTACGGCGGTTTTGCCGCCACCAGCCGTTGCCCACCGCGATTTCCAGTCGGTTTTCCCCCTCTTTGGTCCAACGGGTCAGGTCATATACCGTATAGTAAAGTCGATAGGTGGAAAACCGGCATTCCAGCGGATAGGCAAATTTTTGGGTATCCCGTGGGGCATACAGGCTATTGGAAGGCAGAAAATATTCCTCTCCCACCCTTTTTCCGTTGACAAACAGCAAAAAGTTTCCCAGTGCCGTCAGAGCTATTTCGGTCTTTTCGCCCGGCAGAACCTCAAATTCCCGGCAGAACACCGGGCAGGCAAATTCCTTCGGTGCCAGCAAAACCCGGGCTTTCCGCATTCGTGCATCCCATGCTTCCATCCGTTTCCCCTCTTTGCGTTTTTTTGTATTATACCACACCCGCGCTTTCCCCACAAGAGCAAAAATTGATTTCTCTATTCCGATTTTTGCTCCACCTTTTTGGTCCGGGTTTTTGCTCCGGGCTTATTTGATCAAATCGGAAAAGTTTTTCCCCGAAGCAATTGGTCATCTTTTTGCTCCGGGCTTATTTGATCAAATCGGAAAAGTTTTTCCCCGAAGCAATTGGTCACCTTTTTGCTCCGGGCTTATTTGATCAAATCGGAAAAGTTTTTCCCCGAAGCAATTGGTCACCCTTTTGCTCCGGGCTTATTTGATCAAATCGGAAAAGTTTTTCCCCGAAGCAATTGGTCACCCTTTTGCTCCGGGTTCATTTGCTCAAACACAAAAGACCTTCCCCGAAGCAGGCGGTTGCCGCTTTTTTCTTCCCCTTTCATCAAACATGAAAGGGTTTTCCCTAAGGCGGGCAATTTTTTTGCCGTTCCGCTTTTCTTTTTGTTTTTCGACAAAAGCCCCCGGCGCATTCGCGCCGGGGGCTTTGGATTGCCGCCGCAAAGGCAATCCTGTAAAAAGAAAGGGAATCCGTTAATGAATGCGCCGTTTTTTGCGGAGAATCAGCATACCGGCAGCGGCCAGCAGGGTAACTCCGCCCACAGCCATCGGCCAGGCAGTCCGGGAATCTCCGGTCGCTGGCTGCGCGTTTTCAGGATCCGCCAAACGGGAGCCCTCGTCGATTATGGTATTCTTTTCCGAGCACCCCGGAACGCTGCATTTCGCGGTTTTGGTTCCGTCCTGGGTATCGGTTGCGTTGTTATCCGAAACATAGGAGTCAAAATGGTGCGGTCCGCGTTTTTCACCGGTGAAAAATTCTTTTGTTCCGGCCTTTTTGCAGCGGCTGCAGGCCATCCAGTACTCACCGTTTTGCTGACAGTCGGCCGCCTTCTTCTCATATTCCTTGCTTTCCAGGCGCAGGGTGAAATCATGGCCGAGCGGATTACCCGACTCATAGGTTTCCTTTCCGGCTTTCTGACAATCCCGGCAGGTATAATAATAGGTTGCCGGATGTTCACAATCGGCCTTGCCCGCCGGGTGGCTCCCGTCTTTTTCGGTAAAATGATGCCCGTTCGGAGCGATATCGAAGGCCGTTTTTTCGGCTTTTTCCCTTTCGGGATCCAATTTTCCGCTTTCGTCGGCAAAAAATTTGCCGCAGTCCGGGCAGCTCCAATAGGCCCGGTTGCCGGCTTCCTCACAGGTCGGATCTTTCGCTTCGATCCGCCCGGCGTCCCGATGGTTCAGTTTTTCTTCCACCGCGGTTGCCAGCTGCTGCCGACAGGCCGCATCGGCAAAGATCTCGTCACAGTTTTCGCAGGACCAGTATTCCCGGTTTCCGTCCTCTGTACAGGTTGCTTTTTTCGCCGCGTGGTGAACCGGAGTATGGGTATGGGTCGTATCGACAATCGAAATCGCCACCCGCTGATCCAGATCGGGCTGCACCCCGACACCCAGTGCCGAGAAGGTAACCTTCAGGGTAACCTCGGTTCCGGCGTCAAAGGTTTGCAGATATTCTTTGGAAATCCGCAGGGTGGTGCCGTCCAGCCTATAATCCGCGCCGGCCGTCAATGCCCGTTCTCCGTAATAAACGGAATCCAGTGTATTGCCGTTGAGCGTCAGCGTGAAATCAACATCCTTCCCGGCGCCGTCTTTTTTATCATAGACCATCGACGAAACCGGAGTCATTTCACTGTTTGTATAAATCACAATTCCCTGATCGTTGGTCACCACGCTATTCCCGGCAACATCGGTCACCCGGATATAAATCACCTTTTTGCCCGGGGCGGAAATCCTCAAAGATTCTTTCCAGTCGCCCTTTTTAGGGGGATACGAATCAAGTTCCCCCTCCGCGGCGTAATATTCGATTTTGGCCACGCCGCTGTATTTGTCCTCCGCCTGCGCTTTTACGGTAACGCTGTCACGGAAGAACAGCCCGAAGGTCAGTTTTCTGAGAACCGATTGAAAGGGGCTGTCGTTATAGGAAACCCTCACCAGGCCCGGTGCGGCGCAGTCCAGTTTATAAAGGAACTCTCCCCGGTAAACCGCGCCGGTTTCGGTATCCCTTACATAATAGATTTTTTTGCCGTTCTCCGACTGCGTATTGACCGAAACGGAAGCTCCGTAGGTATTCTGATCTTCCGAAATCTCATATCCGTCGGCCGCCTCAATCGAAAAGTTTTTTGCGTACCATCCGGCAGCATTCGGTTCCGGATAGCGGATCATTTCGTCGGTGGCTTCCCCGAATTCCACGGTATAGGGAACCCGAACCGTTCCCGAATAGTTCCCCCGGAAGGTCAGGGTTGCTGTGCATCTTCCGATAACAAGTGACGGATCCGGAGTGATTTCGTAGTCTTTTCCCTCCGTAAGAGTACGGCCATCCACCCGCACCCGGAGCACCGGTTTGACCGGATTGCCGGTGTAAAGAGCCTGTTCCTGCTGTTCGGCAGAAAGGGCATCGGCAGTTACGGTTTTCGGGTTGACGGTGAAGGTCCAGGAATCATCATGCAGATCCACCGCCTCATTATAAGGAGTGGAACCGCCTCCGGCCGTAAGATAAACTTCATAGGTTCCGACATCCCGGGGTTCACCGGTTACCCAGTACGGTTCTTTCCCGTCCACGCGTTTATAGCGAATCGTCACCGTGCCGCAATCGCTCATTTTCGGGGTAACCGTCACCCGATAGGAGCCGGACCCGTAAACCGGATCATTGGGTGCGGAAACGGTAAAGTCCGAGGTTTTCAGCGTTTTTCTCGCCAGTTCAAACCCAATCACTTCCACATCGCGGATCACCCGGAAATTGGCAACCAGGCCGCTTTTTTTCGGAATGAAATAGGCCAGATCATCCCGGGTCAGGGTATGGGTCGTCGAACCGACGGCGATTTCATACCAATGTTCATAATCGGACAACTGATCGTTGCTGAGAGCCAACTGGATCGGTTTCCCGGACAAATCGCCGGTTACCGCCATCATCCGGGAAGAAAAATTGCCCAGATGGAAGTTATCGGTATACCCGGAACTCAGGTGGTTTCCGGTGATATCAAAGCCGCCGGCCAATTCCGCTTTCGACGCAAGATAAACGCCGCCGCCCCGGTCGCCCGCGATATTTCCGGTAATGGTAACATCCCCGAGAATTTTCAAGTATACCTTCCGATTACTCCCGTAACGGCCGTTTTCCACCGAAACGCCGCCGCCTTCTGCCGAAGCACGGTTTCCGCTGATGGTTCCTCCGTAGAGAGTGACCGCTCCGTTGTCAAGGGCAGAAATTCCGCCTCCGTTGTGGGTGGACGTATTGTCTTGAATGGTTCCGCCGTACATACGGAAGTCCCCCGTGGAGTGAACACAAACTGCTCCGCCGCCGTCGATATCTTCATTCCGGTTCCCTTTGATTTTTCCGCCGAACAGGTTAATCGAGCCACCGGTAGAAATGTACAGAGCTTCTCCCTCCCCGCCGTTTGCGTGGGTGAGCACCCCGCCGCCATTGCAGTCGCAGATATTCAACACCGAGGATACCGAAGAATCATAGATTGCGTTTTTGTCTTTGCCGTAAATCGTATGACCGTTCAGGCAAAGGTTGATATTCTGTTTTTCCAGCCGGGTAACCGCCAAAACATAATTGCTTTCCACCGTTACATCGGTATCCAGATAGTAGCTCCCGGATTGATTGGGCAAAGAATGGGGATCGACCCAGGCATCAAAATTCTGCGTTTCTTCCGTTGTATGATCCCCGACGGATTGATGATTTCCGCAAATACAGTGGACATGGGTAACCTGCAGCTGAATCTGTTCAGTTGCGATATCCCACACCGGTTTTCCGTCGCCGGTAGCTTCCCGCAAAAAGCAGGCACTGTAATCCTTCGGGCAGTAGCGGACAATCACCACCGGAAGATCCCGGGTCACCCGGGTAGCCGGAGTAACCGGAATACTGCTTTGCGGATCGATATCCCCCGCCACTTCAATAGGAATGTTATTGGCCAGATAAACCGTGCAGCCGATTTCTTTGGACGGATACACACTCATTTTTACCAGTCCGGACAGGCGGATTTTCCCATTGCTGTAAACCGCGGCCGCCTTTCCGGTGGTTTCATTCTCAACGATCGTGGTTCTCCCGGAGAGTGTTAAAATACCGCTGCTCCCCACGGCAACCGCCGCGCCGTTGGCCGTAGAAAGAACATTGGAAACGCTGCAGCCAATGAGCTCCAGTTCCCCGTTACGAACATCAAAAACCGGCTCGGTATTTACCGGTTTCGATTGGGCATACCGTCCGCCTGAGTAATAGAAGTTCTGCAAGGCCAGTTTTCCGCCGCCGGTAATCCGGAACAGGCTGCCGGTGTACCCCCGTTCGCTTCCGATTCCGCGGTATTCCGCGGAATAAATCTTCACCGGACGGTTGATGCTGATCGCCGAAGGAAAATCGATCCGATCCCCCACCAAAATCCGATTCACACTCTGGTTGGCCACCGCGGTTTTCAGTTGCTGCAGATCGGTAACAAATTCCGTACCACTCGCCAAATACATCACCGCGGAATACTGGCTGAAATTCTCCTCATCGAAATTTTCGGACAGTTCGCTTTCTCTCGCCTTCTTGCAGCAATACACCCGATGGGACGCGTCACAGGCCGGTTCATAGTCCGTCAGATTGCCGCCGTCGGCACTATTGAACAGGGAAAGAGTTGCTCCGGCTTCCACCCGAACGGTCGGATCATACAGCGACCGACTTCCGATGGCCGGCGCGTTTTTGCTTTCCAGCCGTACGGTACTGTTGCCGCCGAAAAGCAGATTGGTCGTGATATAAATTGCCGAACTTTTGTAATTGTCATAGTTGGGCGTTACACTCAGGCTGCCGTCACCCGTAAAGGTAAGACTCCCTTCGGAATAAAACGCGTAACGAATCATGGAGTCATCGGAGGTGTGCCGGTATCTTTCAATCCGGTTGGCCCCTTCCAGGCGAACCGTTAAATCCCCGAGGGAACGAACCGCCGTCTGACTGCCGATAAAGTTCCGCATGGTCAGCACCCCGTTTGACGGATCATACCGCAGGGTCCAAC
>CAKSNI010000044.1 GCA_934476025.1 uncultured Eubacteriales bacterium
TATCGGAACCGCCCTGAACCTCTGTCCGCTCATGCGGCTGGACTATGACGGAAAAATCGTAGCGTATGATAAGGTCCGGGGCAAGAAAAACGCCATCCGCGCCACCGTGGATGCCATGGCCGCCCACGCCGAAAACGGAACGCAGTACAGCGGAAAATGCTTTATTTCCCATTCCGATGTGCCGGAATCGGCCGAAGCCACCCGTCAGGCCATTTTAGAGCGTTTCCCGAATCTTACCGATATCCCGATTTACGATATCGGAACCATTATTGCCTCTCACAGCGGCCCCGGAACCGTCGCGATTTATTTCCTGGGGGACGAGCGCCCGAAAACCACTCGGTAAAATGTTCGCCTTTTTCTATTCCTTCTCATAGACGGACGGAAAACTTCTTCCGTCGGCGGCCGGATGCCGCCCGAAAAGAACCCCGTGCCGACGGCACGGGGTTCTTTTCCTCTGAAAGGGCCGGCAGCACAGCAGCCGCAGGGAGAGATTGCCGGAGGATGCAGGCTGCCAAAAACGCAGCCTGCCGCTTTGGTCTGACGATGCCTGTTTTACAACAAAACAGCGGTTTGCATCAGGGCCTTTTTCTTTTCTCTCCCTCCGTTAAACCCTTTGTTTCCGCCCCCTCCCTCGTCAGAGGGAGGCTCTGGTTTGTGCAAGCCGAAAATGCAGCAGAACCCCCCGTGCCGACGGCACAGGGGGTTCTTTTAGTTGGCTTTCGGAGAAAGCGCCAGATCGGCAATGTTGACATTGACATGGGTGATGGCTCGCCCGGTCATGTTCTGCAATTTCTCCTTCACGCTTTCCTGCACCGCCTGCGCGACGGTTTTGACATTGACATCCGGTTTGACCGAAATGTACAAATCCACACTGATGGCCCCGTTGTGTTCGGAGACTTTTGCGGATTTAATCAACTTCCCGGTATGCAGAACATCCTTGAAATCCACCGCTCTGTCGGCCATGGCGGCAACGCCTTCCACTTCCATTGCGGCCAGGGAAGCCATTTTTTCCAGTACTTCCGAAGTAATCGCCAAATTGTTATTTTCCATGGTTTGAAACCTCCTGTAATAAATCGGAACCTGTTCGCCCGAAAAGGCCGGAATTTTGCCGGCCCGGCCGGCGGACGAACCCGTTTTTCATAGTATAACACATTCTTCCGGATTTCTCAACCGTTTACCGTAACAATTTTGATTTTCGAAAGTTCGGTTCCGCACTGCCCGGTAACGGCATCCTGAATCTGCACCGTTTGGGCGGCGCTGAGGGCGCCGCTTTCCACCAGCACCGTGACACCGTCATCCCCGATGATCGTCAGGCATTTTTCAAACCCTTTGGCGGTCAGCACCGCTTCCACCGCGGCTTCGTCGGTACTCCGTTTGGCGGCCTCGGCCGCCCGGTTCACTGCTTCTTTCTTTTGTTCCTCGGTAAAGTTGACATCCGCCGTCGCTTCCCTCAGCAGTTCCTGGGCTTTGGTATAGGCTTCTTCCCGTTCCTTTCGGGCCGATTCAAAAACATCCTCCTGACCCGGGGTGGCTGCTGTCGCCACCGCTTCCTCTTCAGAGGAAGCCGATACATAGCTGGCTTCTCCCATATATTTTACCTTTTCCCGGGTCAGCTTTCCGGAATACTTCATATTCAACGCCACCGCCGCTCCCAATACCAGCACCATGGCAATGACCGCCAACTGGCTTTTGGTAATGATTTTTCCTTTTTTCATAAAAGCCCCTTTCTTCCGCCGCAAAAATTTTTTCGGGTGCTTTTCCTTTTGAGGCGGAAACCCAAAAGGCCCGTTTGGTTTTGAACGCCCGGATTACCGGGCGGTTTCGGTATTCTGCCGGCTGCCGCCGACATACACCCGCTGCGAAGTAATATGCAAGGCTGCCGTAACGGCTTCCCGGATTTTTTTCGCAACGGCTTCATCTTCCCCCCGGGAGCAGACCACGGCAACCCCGCGGATTTGCGGCAGGTATTCGGTGACCTTCAGTGCCTGCTCGCCTCCGTCGGAGGTTTTTACCGTGATGAATTTCGTTTTGCTTTCATCGCTTTCATCGCTGTTGCCCTCCTTGTTTTTCGCGCTGCGGTTTTGCTCGGTTTCCTTGGCGTAGGCATACTGCATTCCGCTTTCCAGCGTAACCACCACCGTAGGATGGGCATCCCCCGTCAGCCCGGTCACCATGGCGGCAATTTGGTTTTGAAGTTCGCCGGTATACTCCTGCGCGGAAAAGTCAGACAATACCGCCGCTTTTTCGGTTGACTTTTTCTTAGGCCAAACGGCCGAAATCCCAATCAGAAAAATGCCGATCAGAATCAGGGCGGAAAAGGTTTTGGTTTTCAGAATCCTGCGAAGCATTTCCTTGGTTTTTTCACTGATTTTCACGCTGGCGCAACCTCCACTGTTTCGGCCGGAATTTCCCGCAGTGCCTGCCGGATGGCCGCCGGATCGGCATCGGAAATCACCTGCACCTCGCTAATGGATATGCTCCCGTCCGGCAAAATATCCGCCCGGGCCGAAACTTTCCGAAAAGCGAGATTTTCCCCTGTCAGCAATTTTTCACAGAGTTGTTCGGCCGCCCAGGCCGCCGCCCGGCTTTGTGATTCTTCATTTTGAGGCGCCTGCCGTGAAAGAGAAGGCCAAAAACGGCCATGCAGGGCGGTCAGCAGAGTCAGCATCGCACCCAGCGCGCACACAAACCGCACCGCCTTTTTCATACTGCCCCGCAGCGAAAGCGAATCTGCCGCAAAAAAGAGCAGCGACACACCGCACAGCGCCAAAACCGTTTGTTTCACAAGCTCATCAGCACCCCCAACGATAAAATAAACAGCGCAAAAGAAAACAGCAGCAGCGAGAGAAGCAGCGAGAGCATCGTTCCCAGCACCCCGAAGCATTCGTCCAAGCGATGGTTGCCGAACAGCCCCGAAAAGAAGGACAGCACAAAGAGCATCCCCTTAAAAAGCAGCAGTTCCAGCACCACCGGCAGAAAAACCACCCCCACTGCCGCAATTCCGTACATAGCGGCCGTATGACGAAGCAGCGAAAGGCTCCCCAGCACTGCTGTCAGCGATTCGCTCAGCACCGTTCCGGTTACCGGAACGGTGCTTCCGAGGAGATACTTCAGGGTTTTCACCCCAACCTCTTCACCGGCCCGAACCAGATTGGTTTTTAACAGGAGTACCCCCGAAAAAACGGTGAACAGAAGGGTCAACCCCCAAACGGTGATTTTTTTAACGGCCTCGGCCAGTCGCTGTGCCTGGGTTTCCCGAGAAAGAGCGGCACACAGGCCCAGACTGAAATAGGCGTTCATCAGCGGCACCGTAAAAAAGGAAAGTGCTCCGCAAAGGGTTGATATGGCGGCAATGATGCCGCCGTAGGCAAAGGCCGAGGTGGCGGTCTTTCCGGCGGCCGACAGCATTCCGGCCAGAACCGGCAGCAGGGTGCCGACCAGGGCATTTCCCTTTTGCAGCGCGTTCATCCCGTCCTCAATCAGTCCGAAAAGACCGACCGACAAGGTCAGCATCTGCACGCAGGCGGAGAGAAATTCCACCGATTTTTGCATTTCAGAATCCTGAGCATAGGCCGAAAAAACAGCCGTCAGCAGCAAAATCGCCATCAGCCGGGAACAAAGGGAAAGCGGCTGTTTTCCGCCGGTTTTCAAAAAGTTCCACAGACGGCCCATCACGCCGGAGGGAGTAACGGGTTCGTCGAAATTTCCGATCAAATCGGAATACGATTCCCTTTCATCGGAATCCAGCGATTCCCCGATCTGCCCGGAAATATCGGCCAGGTATTCGCCGTCCCCGGTCTGCGCCCGCACCGGGACGGCCAAAAGGAATAACATCAGCAGCACCGCGGCCGCTGTTTTTATTTTCTTCTTCATCTATCCGCCAAAAGAAAGAATCAGCCGAAGCAGTTCTTCCAGGGTGGGAAACGACAGCAAAAACAAAAAGGTTTTTCCGGCAAAAACAATCTGATCGGCCAGGGAGGATTGTCCGAAATCCCGTGCGGTATCCGCTCCGAATTCGCACAGCAGCCCGATGCCCATCGCTTTGAGCAGCAGCCGCAGCAAATCGGTGGAAATTCCGGCGTCATTCAGCAGTCCGCTCAGGCGCAATACCGCCGGTACCGCCGCATCGACCGCCGCGGCCAGCACCGATATCGCCCCGAATACCGCACACAGCAGGGCATATTCCGGCCGTACCGGCCGAAGCATCACCGTCAGCAGCAAACAGAGCAGCCCGAACAGAACAATTTTTATCACCGGATTCACAGTCCGAACACCGATTTGATCGTATCAAACAGTTCCGCAATGCTGCTGACGATCATCAACAGCACCACGACCAGCCCCGCCAGGGTGGTCATCATGGCCTGTTCTTCCCGACCGGAACGAACCAGCAATTGATTCAGCACCGTCACCAAAATCCCGATGGCCGCGATTTTGAAAATGTAATCAACATCCACGCCGGATTTCTCCTTCCTACAGCAAAAAGAGTGCCGCAATTCCCCCGAGAATCCACCCAAAGGAACGATAGAGTTTCTGTTTTTCCGCCAGGGCGGTCTGCGCGTCCTGTTTTTGCACCGAAAACAGCTGCTCATAACTTTCACATAGGGTTAACTGGGAAGAAACATCCCCCATTCCGAGCTGATCCGCCAGGTCATAAAGCAATCGGGTGTCCTCGGCATTCAGGCACAGATTTTTGGAAACGCGAATGCCGAACCGCCCGTCCGGAACAATGCCGTTCGGCAGATATTCTTCCAGCAAATCGGGAATTTCCTGCTGTGAAAGCCGGATTGCCTGAGCAATGCGGGCCAAAAAACGAAGAATTTCGCCCAGCGAATCCCGTCGTTTCTTCAGGGCCGCCGATTTTTGAATCCCGGTCATGCCGCAGCCGAAAATCAACAAAAAGCCGCCGAGCAAACGGATCATTCCCATCGCGCGGCTCCCTCCTTCGGACGATAGATTTCCGGCGGATTCCGCACATTTCCGTCAAGAAGGGCCACCCGTTCGATCACACCGGAATCCAGCAATCGTCGGGTTACCGGCCGGTCAAGCAGTTCGTTCCTTTTCCCGATATGGGCGGTGGTCAGCACCTGTACCCCGGTATGAAATCCCTCTTCGATCGCCGAAAGTTCTTCGGAGGTAGAAAGTTCGTCAAAGGCGATATATTCCGGAAATTGTGTCCGCAGGGCCATCAGCACCCCGGGGGCTTTTTCTTCGGTTTGCAGAACATCGCTCGCCTCCCCAAGATCCAAATGGCACACACCGTTCGAAAAGGCCGACAGTTCTCCGCGGCAATCCACCACCGCAACCCGATAATAGCGCCCGGTTTTGCCCGACGCCAGGCTGTGAATCACATCTCTTAACAGGGTGGTTTTGCCGCTGCCCGGCGGTCCGGCAATCAAAATGCCGCCTCCCTGCCACCCCTGCAGAACCGTATCGGCCGAAGAAGGAATTTCCCGGGCAATGCGCAGATTCAGCGAAGAAATCTCCTGCATTCCACCTTCTTTCTGGCATCCGCAAACCCCGGCACGATGGCCGCCTTTCATCCGCAAAAATCCCTGGGTCAACTCCCGGGTGTGGGAATACACCGACCCCCTTACCAGCAACCGGAAACATTCCTGCAGCTGAGAGTGGGAAAGCATCAGGCATTGCGGATCCGGATGCCGGGCCACGGTGGCGTCCCGACGGACAAATACCGTTTCGCTGCCCAGCGTCAGCGCCACCGGCCGGTTGCTCCGCAGTCGGATTTCCCGGGTATTCTTCTTGATATCCGACGGCAGATTCTGCAGTACCGATTCTATGGACGGGCATACGGCATACAGCACCCCGTCAAAAGCCTCGCTTTCGTTCATGGCGGTTTTCCCTTCTTTCCCCAAGGCCTTGCCTTTGAACTTCTGTTTTCATGGTATGTCCGTTTTTTCAAAAAAAGACCAAGCCATCCGAGAAAAATTCGGGAAATGCCGACAAAAATCGTCACAAAAACTTGACAGCGTCGAAAATACCGGTATAATGATAAAAATATACTATTTTAACGGAGGAGTTTTATGGCTTACTATTTTGAAGAGATTTCCCACACCTTTCACGAGTATTTGTTGGTTCCCGGCTATTCCGACGCGAACTGTATTCCCTCCCGTGTATCGCTGAAAACGCCTCTGGTAAAATTCAAAAAAGGGGAAACCCCGGCTATCACCATGAACATTCCGCTCACTTCGGCCATCATGCAGTCGGTTTCGGGCGAAAAAATGGCGGTAGCTCTGGCCAAAGAAGGCGGCGTTTCGTTTATCTACGGCTCTCAAAGCATTGAAGACGAAGCGGCGATGGTCGCCCGGGCCAAAAACTTCAAGGCCGGGTTTGTGGTCAGTGCCTCCAACATCACCCCCGACGAAACTCTCAAAGATATTCTGGCACTGAAGGAAAAGAACGGCTTTTCTACCGTTGCCGTCACTTCCGACGGCACCAGCAGCGGAAAACTGCTCGGCATTGTCACCAGCCGGGATTACCGGGTCAGCCGTATGACCGGAGAAGAAAAGGTTTCCGAATTCATGACACCGCTTTCCCGCCTGGTTACTGCCAAAGAGGGCACTTCCCTGAAACAGGCCAACGATATTATCTGGGAACACAAACTCAATTCTCTCCCGATTGTCGATGAAAACGGAAATCTGAAATACTTTGTATTCCGGAAAGACTACGATGCCCATAAAGACAATCCGAACGAATTGCTGGATGCCGAAAAACGCTATGTTGTGGGTGCCGGCATCAACACCCGGGACTATGAAGAGCGGGTTCCGGCTCTGGTAGACGCCGGGGTGGATGTGCTTTGCATCGACTCTTCCGAAGGGTTTTCCGAATTCCAGTCCCGCACCATTGCCTGGATCCGTTCCCGCTACGGGGATTCGGTCAAGGTTGGTGCCGGAAATGTGGTGGACCAGGAAGGTTTCCTCTTCCTCGCCAAAGCCGGGGCAGACTTTGTAAAGGTCGGCATCGGCGGCGGTTCCATCTGCATCACCCGGGAAACCAAGGGAATCGGCCGCGGTCAGGCTACCGCTTTGATTGATGTCTGCAAAGCCCGGGATGCCTATTACCGGGAAACCGGCATTTATGTTCCGGTTTGTTCCGAT
The DNA here is from genome assembly GCA_934476025.1 of uncultured Eubacteriales bacterium. GTDB lineage: Bacteria > Bacillota > Clostridia > Oscillospirales > Acutalibacteraceae > SIG607. The sequence goes on from CAKSNI010000044.1 coordinate 7,113, forward strand.
GGCGGTATTGTGTATGACCATCACATGACGCTGGCATTGGCAATGGGGGCCGATTTTTTGATGCTCGGCCGGTATTTTGCCCGGTTCGACGAAAGCCCGACCGAAAAAATTTCCATCAAGGGAACTTATTACAAAGAATATTGGGGCGAAGGTTCCAACCGTGCCAGAAACTGGCAGCGGTACGATCTGGGCGGTGCCAAAAAACTCTCCTTTGAAGAAGGGGTGGATTCCTATGTTCCCTATGCCGGCAGCCTGAAAGACAATGTCAATCTTTCGCTGAGCAAGGTTCGTTCCACCATGTGCAACTGCGGCGCCCTCACCATTCCGGAATTGCAGCAGAAGGCCAAACTGACCCTGGTCAGTGCCACCAGCATTGTCGAAGGCGGCGCCCATGATGTTATCCGCAAAGACAGCTGATTCTTCCGCAATTACGCCATCTATTTGATAATAACAAAAACCCTTGCCGAGGCAACGCCCGGCAAGGGTTTTGTTTTTCTTTCCTTTTCGGTTTAATCGGCACCGGGCAGTTCATCAAGCGAATGAGCGGCGGAATGTTCCACCGTGGTTCCCCAGTACCCCGT
>CAKSNI010000045.1 GCA_934476025.1 uncultured Eubacteriales bacterium
CCCCGTCTTCGCTCATGGAGGCGGTCATTCCCCCGAAAAGCGCCGGGGCCAGATTATCGGGATGCCCCTCAATCGGGGTACAGACCCGAAGCAGATCCGCCTTTGAGAGCGGTGAAGCGAAAAAAGCGTTGGCCGCGGCCGCCCCGGCACAAAGCAGTGCGGCGCTGGAGCCGAGCCCGTGGGAAAAGGGAATTTCCTCCCGGCAGTCAATCACAAGCCCGGGGCGCGGTTGGCCGAGTTCCCGGCAAACCGCGTCAAACCCCCGGATCAAAAGGTTTTTTTCATTGGCAAAGGCCGGGGAACACCCGGTAAAACGCAACCCGGATTCCGCCGTTTCAAAGGTATAGGAATTGAAAAGAGAGAGCGCGCATCCCACACAGTCAAACCCCGGGCCGAGGTTGGCGGTTGTGGCCGGAACGCGAACGGTCAGGCTTGCCACGATGTTTCTTCCGCCTTTCTGAGAACATAGTCGGTCATATCCTGTTTTTCAATGACATCCCGATGCAGAACCGGCAGATTTTGCAGATCCCGCAGGCCTTTCGGGATGGGAAGGCCGGTTTCCTTTTCCAGCGCTTTCATCACGGCAAATTCATCCGACATCGGTTCATGGCCGAGAGCCGCCCAGACGGCCGCCGGGAATTTATAGGGCGAAGCGGTGGAAAGAATGACGGTTTTGTTTTCCCCGGGCAGCTTTTCGCTGACGGCGAAGGCCACGGCGGTGTGGGTGTCGCACAGATAACCGGTGGTTTCGTATACCCGGCGGATGGTTTGCAGGGTTTCGGCATCGTCGCAAAAACCGCCGACAAAGGTTTCCCGGATTTTGGCAAGCAGGGACGGCGTTACCTGATAAGCCCCTTTTTCGTTTAAATCCTTCATATAGCCGGCCACTTCGGCAGCGTCGCCGCTCAGCAGGAACAGCAGCCGTTCCAGATTGCTGGATACCAGAATATCCATTGACGGCGAATCGGTTTTATAAAACGGCCGACAGCGATCGTATTTCCCGGTGGCCAGAAAATCGGTCAGAACGCAGTTGCGGTTGGAAGCACAGACCAGACGGCCGACGGGCAGCCCCATGCACTTGGCGAAATACCCGGCCAGAATATCCCCGAAGTTACCGGTCGGAACCACAAAATCCACCGGTTCCCCCTCCCGGATTTCCCCCCGGGAAAGCAGATCGGAATAAGCCTTGAAGTAATAAACCGTCTGCGGAGCCAGCCGCCCGATATTGATGGAATTGGCGCTGGAAAGCCGGTCGGCCCTCTCCATTTTTGAAAAGGCGGCAAAGGTGTTCTTTACCCCGGTCTGAGCATCGTCGAAATTGCCGTTGACGGCGCAAACACAAACATTTTTGCCCTTTTGGGTGACCATTTGGGCTTTTTGAACGGCACTTACGCCGCCGTTCGGGTAAAAGACCAGAATCCGAATTCCGGGCACATCCCGGAACCCTTCCAGGGCGGCTTTTCCGGTGTCGCCGCTGGTAGCGGTCAGAATCAGGGTGTCGTCCTGTTTACCGGCCTTTTTGCGGGCGGTGGTCAGCAGCTGCGGCAGCATGGAAAGCGCCACATCCTTGAAAGCGCAGGTCGGCCCGCGGAACAGTTCGCAGACAAACCGGTCGCCCACCGGAACCGTGGGGGTCAGCTCATCGGTTTCAAATTTCCCCCGATAGGCCTTATCCACCATTTCGGCCATTTCCGCTTCGGTAAAATCGTCTAACAGCGCATGCAGCAGAATCCGGGCCATTTCCATGGTGGGTTTTCCCATCAGTTCCCGATAATCCAGATCGAGCGCTCCGAAATCCCGGATCATATACAGTCCGCCGTCATCGGCAATGCCTTTGAGTACGGCGGTAACGCTGTCGGCGGTGTGCCGGTCATCCCGGGTACTTTGATAAATCATGAAAAAGCCCTCTTTCCCAAAAAATCAAAAACGGCTATCAATCCTGATAAACCGACGGTTTTAAAATGCCGATGTAGGGCAGATTGCGGTAACGGTTGGCGATATCCAACCCGTAGCCGACCACAAAGGCGTTCGGAATTTTGAATCCGCAATAATCGGTTCCGCAATCGGCGGCATGACAGTCGGCCTTGTCTAACAGGCAAACGGTTTTGATGGAAGCCGGATTCCGGGAAGCCAGCAGCTTCCGCAGATATTTTAAGGTCAACCCCGAATCGATGATATCCTCTACAATCAGCACATGACGGCCGTTGATATCGTTGTCAAAATCCTTCACCAGACGCACGACTCCGCTGGATTTGGTGCTGGCGCCGTAGCTGGAAACCGAGATGAAATCGGTATCAATATGGCATTTCAGTTCCCGGCAAAGATCGGTGTAAAAAAAGGCCGCCCCCTTTAAAATGCAGACCACCACGGGGATTTTGTCCCGGTACTGAGCGGTCAGTTCCCTGCCGAGTTCCTGAACCCGGGAACGAATCTGTTCTTCGCTGAACAGAACCTTTTCAATATCTTGCTGCGGATTGGTAATATTCATTGCAATACTCTCCCTTTTTTAAAAACACAGCGGATCAAAAACAAGAGGAGCCTCTCTTTTTGCGGGAGAGGCTTATCGGATGGATCGCCGGAACCTTACAAAACAGGAAACACCCCTATTTTACGGGTTTCAGTATAACATAATTTGACAGATTTTTCAACCGGTTTTTATGGGTCGGGATTCAGGGTTTGCGCCAAAAACCCGAGCTGGGTTTCAAAATGCACCCCGTACCGGCGATCGGGGGTATCCCGCAGGGTTTTTTCAATGCTGCGAACGGTGAATTCGGCGGCAAAATCGGCCGCGGCTGTCAGAACGTTTCCGCTCAGCAGCGCCGCGCAGAGTGCCGAAGCAAACACATCCCCCGTTCCGTGGAAAACCGCCGGAATCCGACGGGAAAGACAAAGGGTCATCCGGGTTCCGTCATACACCGCCGCCCCGACGGTTTCGTCGGTTTCGCCGGCTCCGGTTAAAACAATGCTGGCCCCGGTTTGTTCATAAAGTTGTTTGACCAGGGTTTCGCAAAAGGCGTTCGGAACCCGCTGACCGGGGTAATCCTGCCCGGTCAGCAGGCAGGCTTCGGTTAAATTCGGAACCAGAATATCGGCCTGTCGGCACAAACCGAGCATTGCCGGAACGAATTCCGCGGAAAAACCGGCATACAGACGGCCGTTGTCGGCCATGGCCGGATCGCAGACGAAAAGGGAGGGTTCCTTCCGGATGCGCCGGACCGCTTCGGCCACCGATTCGCACTGCCGGATGGAACCGAGATAACCGGAATAAAGCAGATCGGCCCGAATGCCCTGCCGCTCCCAATGGGCCACAATGGGCAGAATATCATCGCTTAAATCCCGAAAGGTATACCCGGAGAATCCGCCGGTATGGGTGGAAAGAACCGCCGTGGGAATCACACAACATTCATGCCCGGCTGCCGAAAGGATCGGCAGGGCGCAGGTCAGGGAGCATTTCCCGAGGCAGGAAATATCGTGAATGGCAACCGCCCGTTTTTGCGGCATAGGTTACACTCCTTTTCTGGGGCAGAATTTCAAAAGACAGCATCGGTCGCATTTCGGCGATCGGGCGGTACAAACGGCCCGACCGTGCAAAACCGTCCGGTGGCAGAAATCGTTGGATTCCGCCGGATCCAGCAGGCCTCTCATAGCGGTTTCGGCCTTGAGGGGATCTTTGGTGTCAATCAGACCCAGCCGGTTGCAGATTCGCAGAAAATGGGTGTCGGTCACCACTGCCGGCTTTCCGAAAATATCCCCGCAAACCAAATTGGCGGTTTTTCGGCCCACCCCCGGAAGGCGAACCAGCTCTTCCAGCGTATCGGGAACCTGCCCCCCGTACCGTTCGGTCAGCATTTTTCCGATGCCGGCCAGATCTTTTGCCTTGCTGTGATACAATCCGCAGGAACGGATGTAGGGCTCGATTTCCTCCGGAGAAGCTGCTCCCAGGGCTTGGGGATCGGGAAAGGCACGAAACAGCGCCGGGGTAATCTGATTGACCCGGGCATCGGTGCATTGGGCCGAAAGCCGGGTGGCAATCAGCAATTCATAAGGGGTTTGATAGTTCAGCGAACACACCGCCCCGGGATAGGCTTCTTTAAGCGCCAGGGTGATCTGTTCGGCCCGTTGTTTTTCAGTCATTGGTCGTCAGCTTCAGGTCGCCCGGGCGGATCATTCCGAGTTTTCGCATGGCTTCTCCGATGAAAAGCGTCAAAACACCCGGAAGCAAAAAGTGCATAACGGCGATCAGCAGCAGGGTGGTGACCGGAGAGGTGCCGGCGGCAGTCATGGCATCATAAGCGGCAAACTGCCCGACCAGCCCCGAAGTTCCCATCCCGGAGCCGACCGGAGAACTTACCATTTTCAGAACGGCCGAGGAAATCGGCCCGAGAATGGCGCTGCTGATGACCGACGGCAGCCACAACAGCGGGCGGCGGATCAGGTTGGGCATTTGCAGCATGGAGGTACCCAGCCCCTGGGCAATCAGACCGCCGAAACGGTTTTCCCGGTAGCTGACCACGGCAAACCCGATCATATGGCAGCAGCAGCCGACGGTCGCCGCCCCGGCGGCCAGACCGGTGATGCCCATGGAAACCCCGATGGCTGCCGAAGAAATCGGCAGGGTTAAAAAAATTCCCATGACCACCGAAACGATGATACCGCCGAGAACCGGGTGAGCGTCTACATTATAGTTGACCAGACTTCCGAGGAACAGCATAAACCGGGAAATATACGGCCCGAGGAAAAAACCGGCCAGCGAACCGCTCAATACGCAGCACAGCGGAGTGAGAAGAATGTCGATTTTGGTCTTGCCGGAAACCAGCGCCCCGATTTCCACGGCAATGTAGGCCGCAATAAAGGCCCCGAGGGGTTCACCCGGTTTTCCGAAGGCGAAACTCTCCAGCGCCATATTCGGGAAGGCGCCGACCATTCCGGCAACGGCCGCGGCAATCCCGGTCAGAGGAGAAGCCTTGAGTTTCAGGGCCACCCCGACCCCGATCCCGGCGCCGGTCACGGTTTTGGCAAAGCCGCCGACGGCACACAGGTACTTCCCCACTATACCGCCGATCAGCGTGCCGATCTGCGAAACGATGGTTCCGACGATCAGCGTGGCAAAAAGGCCGAGGGCCATGCCGCCGAGCCCGTCAATAAACACCCGATTGAAATACTTTTTCATTGCGAATTCACACCTTTGTTCACCCGAAGCGGAAAAGGAGGGCGTGTTTTGCGCCCCGGCTTTCCGCCAAGGGAAAAAGAATTGATTCTATTATACATACACCCTCCCGATAAAGTCAATTCAAAAGCCGATTTTCGGGAAAATTTCGGAAGAATTCACAACGAAAGGGCAAAAAGCGGCGGCGGTTTGGGTTTGTGTGCGGTATGACCGGGAAAAAACAGTGAGGTTAAGGGGGAATCGCCGCCCGCCGCCGGGGCGTTTCCGGTGGAAAAAGAACCGTTAAACGGCATTTTCTTTTGACTTTTGCCGCTCCGTAAGAAACCGAAGCGTTTTCGATAACCGGGAGAATCCGAGTTTGGATATCCTACTTGAAAATGCCGATCAAAAATGGTATAGTAAGAAATAGAAAAGAAGGGGTGTTCCGCGGCATTTTTGCCTTGCAGTAACCCGGGCCCATCATGCCCAAATCGGGAAAGGCCTTTTTGCCCCTTGCACAGCCGAAAGCCACCCCGATACCGAATCGGAGACCCTCGCGAAAGGAGAAACAAAATGATTATTATGGCCGTAGATCTCGGCAAAGCCAGAACCGGGCTTGCCATCAGTGACGAAGGAGAATCGTTTGCTTTTCCGAAAGAAGTGATCACCGAATACCACACCGATCGGCTTTGTGAAAAAATCAGCGAAAAGGCCGAAGTGTACGGGGCCGGGATGATTGTGGTGGGGCTTCCGAGAAATATGGACGGTTCGGTTGGTTTCCGGGCGCAGGAATGCCTGGAAATTGCCGAGGAAATTCAAAAACGAAGCGGTCTGCCGACCGAAATGTGGGATGAACGCTGTACCACGGTGTCGGCGCATGAAACCCTCAGCCGCAACAATGTGCGCGGAAAAAAACGCAAGGAAACCGTGGATGCCGTCGCCGCCGTACTGATTCTGGAGGATTATCTGCGCTTTCGCAAAAACCGTCAAAAAAACTGAAAATCTTTGCAGATTCCTGCGAAAAAAACAGGAGGAAACCGTGAAAATTATTACCTTAACCCTCAACCCGGCTTTTGATCTGCATTGTCTTTGCCCGTCTTTTGCCGCCAATAGGGAAAATATTGCGGAAATCACCGATTTTAACGCGGCCGGTAAGGGCGTGAATATTTCCCGGGCGCTGGCGGCGGCCGGCACCCAGAGTATTGCCGTTCTGGCGCTGGGAAAGGAAAATGCCGACGATTACCTCACCCGGGTTCGGGCCGACGGGCTGACCCCGGTGGTGTTTGAAAATGACGGCCGCATTCGGGAAAACATCACTCTGCATCACACCGGCCGGGAAACCCGGATCAGCTTTCCGGGGTTTGCCGCCGATGAAACTCTCTGGAGTCGGGTGGAAGCCTATCTGACCCGGGTGGTGGATTCTCAGACCGTTCTTACCGTAACCGGCAGTCTGCCGGTAGGGCTGGAGGCAAAACAGCTTTTTGGCTTTTTGGAACATTCCGGGGAAATCGGTGCCAAGGTGGTGATTGATTCCCGTTCTTTTTCGGCCGGGGATCTGTTGCGGCTGCGGCCCTATCTGATCAAACCGAACCGGCAGGAACTGAGCGAATTGATGGCACAGATGGGGGAAAAGGACGAAATCCGCCTGGCCGAACGGCTTCATCGGGCAGGAATTGAAAATGTGCTGCTTTCCAAAGGAAAAGACGGAGCGCTGCTTTGTTGCCGGGAAGGCATTTTGACGGCGGTTTCCGAAGCCATCTGCCCGGTGTCTACCATCGGGGCCGGGGATGCTTCGATTGCCGGTTTTTTACACGCCGCCCAGGTGGCCGGAAACGCGGCCGAACGCCTGAGCAGCGCCTGCGCTTTCGGAGCGGCGGCCTGTCTGAGCCCCGGTTCGGCTCCGCCCTCCTCTCAGGAAATCAAAAAGCAGCTTTTTCGGGTGCGGGTAAACCGCATTTGCCCCGGCGAAGCGTAAAACAACCCCCCGACCTTATTGGCCGGGGGGCTCAAAATGGGTCGAAAAGGCCGGAAAAACGGCGTTTTTCCGTAAAGTTGACGAGCCGGAAGGGCGTTTTGGAACTCCGTTGCGGTCAAAACGGAGAAATTTTCGGCGGCGGTTGTAAAAAGAGCATTTTTGCTTTATAATAAAGGAAACCCAATAGAAAAAGGAGTGTATTGCCATGAAAAAAATCATTTGTAAGGTGTCGTACGATACCGAAACAGCCCGGGAACTGGCCCATCACACCGTTTCGTTTTTCGGAGATCCGAAAGGCTACGAAGAAGTGCTGTTCTGCACCGATGCCGGGAAATACTTTTTCTATGTCAACGGCGGAGAAGAATCCCCGTATAAAAAAGAGGACATCAAACGCTGCTCCAAAGAAAAGGCCGAACAATTCCTGGCGGAATACGCCGACGAAACCTGAAATCACCGCAAACAAAAAACCGCGCCCCGGGGCGCGGTTTCAGTCTGTCGAATAACCCTAAATTCCAAGCGAGATTTAGGGTTATGAGTTTTGTTTTGGCAAAAAATGTATAT
>CAKSNI010000046.1 GCA_934476025.1 uncultured Eubacteriales bacterium
GAATTTGCCCGTGCGCTTCGGGAACTCTCTGATAAACCGAAAGCATTTCGAGGATGCGTTCCTTGATTTTTTCCATGCCGTAAAAATCCCGGTCCAGAATCCGTTTGGCACGAGCCAAATCGGTGCGTTCTTTGGTAGAAGTTTGCCAGGGGAGAGCCAAACAGGTATCCAGATAATTTCGAACGATGGTTCCTTCCTGGGACCCCTGAGGCATTTTGACCAATTTTGAAATCTCGGTGCAAAGTTTCTCCCGAATATAGGGCGGGGCCGGAAGTGAGGAAACCTTTTCATAATACATTTCCGTTTCATCGGAATCATCCACGCCGTAAAGTTCTTCGTTAATGGCACGAATCTGTTCGCGCAGGTAGTATTCCCGCTGATTTTCGTCCATTTGACGGTGAACACTTTCGCTGATGCGGTTGTCAATTTTCAACAGTTCGCATTCCTTTGTGAGCAGTTCGAGTACAATTTTCGCACGACGGGTCACTTCGGTTTGCTCCAGAATAAACTGCTTGTCATCAACCGGGGCGTTAATCGAATGGGCAATGGCATTGCTTAAAGAAAACAAATGGTCATCGGCCATAATGCTGAAAAAAATATCCGGCGAAAGTGGGGCGGAGGAAAGTTGATTGTATTGTTCAAACAGATTGTGAATTTTTCGAACCAAGGCTTTTTGGTAATTTTCGGAATGATGCGCTTCCTTTATCGGGAGGGGATCAATCCGGCAGATCCAATATCCGTTTTGCTTATGCGTGTAGCTGCGGGTGGCAGCATATAACGCCTCGCAAAGAACCTTCACACTCTGCTCAGACGGGCGGAAAATCTGACGGATGCGGCAAAGACAGCCGACTTCGTAAATACCGGATTCTTCCGGTTCATCTTCACGGATATCTTTTTGGGCTACCAGAAAAATCAACTGGTCATCTTTCATAGCCTGTTCGATGGCAGAAACAGAAATCAGTCGGCCGGCTTCAAAGTGAAGCGGAAGACCCGGAAAAGCAACCAGCCCGCGCATGGCAATCATGGGGACGGTAAGCGTATCCACAGAAACAGTGTTGAGCATAGAATTTAAACCTCCGGATTAGTGAAAGGGGAACAAAACCCGTAACATAACATTTCTATTATAGTATAATCAGGCTGTGAAATCAAGTTTGAATTTGTGCCAAAAACAGGTGCAAAACAGCTTTTCATTGACACAAAACAACTTTTGCGGTAAAATGATAGCGAAAAAAGGAAAAGCCGGAAAATCGGCAGTGATTTCCGGCTGATAATGGGGGATTGAAAATGGTAAGAGTGGCACCTTCTGTTTTAACGGCAGATTTCTTGGAACTGAAAGATACCCTGGTTCAACTTAAAGACGCCGGGGTCGACTTTTTGCATCTGGATGTAATGGACGGAATATTTGTTCCGAATATTTCTTTCGGAATTCCGGTGATTGAATCCATTCGCAAACACACGGATATTCCGTTTGATGTTCATTTGATGATTGATCGGCCGGATCGCTATATTCGTGAATTTGCCAAGGTCAGCGATTATCTCGGCTTTCATTACGAAGCCGGCAGTGATGTTGCTCAAACACTGTCCCTCATCCGGGATTGCGGCTGCAAAGCTTGTTTGACCATCAAACCGGCCACCGATCCCCATGAAATTTTTCCGTTTCTTGCGCTTTGTGATATGGTTTTGGTGATGTCGGTGGAGCCGGGGTTCGGAGGGCAAAAGTTTATGCCGTCGGCTTTGGAAAAACTTCGGGTCTTAAAGCAGGAGATTTCCGATCGCGGTCTGACCTGTCTGCTGGAAGTGGACGGTGGAATCAACGCTCAAACGGCGGCTCAGGCGGCCGATGCCGGTGCGGATGTGCTGGTTGTAGGCAATTATCTTTTTTCTTCCAACGAGAAAAAAGAACGGGTTGATCTACTCAAATCCCTTTAAGGTAACGGCCGATTTCTTCGGTTGCGTTTTTGCTGATCAGTCGTCCATATTCCTGGATTCTTCCGATTGTCAGCCGGTCTTTAATGGCTCCGCCGATAGGCAAAAAACGAGTGTTTTGAACGAACAGATAATACTTTGATCGATACCGATATAAAAGATCTCCGCTTTCGGTTTGGCCATATCGCTGCTGGATGGTGTCAAGCAACCGGTCGGAGGAAAAAAAGCCGTAACAGCGCAGCTTTTCACTGCGCCGGCAGCGATAAGGCGTTGCTCTTCGAAGAATTCGAATTCGCAGTTGATGACTTTGATAGTCGGTTTTGATTCTCAGCGCGTATATCCGGCGGTCATGGGTTGGTGCAGCGGTTACCCGTAAAGCGGCATCCACGAAGTTTTGAAGAAAACTTCGGCTCAACCGGGCACAGGGGCGAATTGACCTTTGCAGGAAAACATATTGTAAATCGCGGGGCCCGAAGGAAATCAAAAACATAACGGCTCCTTTGCTCTTAAAAAATGAAAGGAAACATCAAGATGAGTTATGCACATTTAAAAAGCGGAACCGATGTCCGCGGCATTGCGGTAGAACATGACGGAATTGCCATTGAATTGACCGATGAAGCGGTTTATGATATTACCGCTGCTTTTGTTTGCTATTTAATGGATCAAACGGAAATTCCGCCCGAAGAATTGACGGTGGCGGTCGGGCATGATTCCCGGATTTCCGCTCAGCGCATCCGCGATGCGGTTTGCCGTGCCTTGTCGGATTCCGGTGTTCGGGTGTTGGATTGCGGTCTGGCCTCTACACCGGCCATGTTTATGACAACGGTACGCTTGAAAAACCAGGCCGCCATTCAGATTACCGCCAGCCATCATCCTTTTGATCGGAACGGCCTGAAATTCTTTTTACCGACCGGCGGGTTGAATGAAACCCAGATTCGGGAAATTCTTTTGCTGGCGGATGATCGAACGGTTTCGCTTTCCGAAAAGCCGGGAGAGGTGATTTCGGTTGATTTTATGACCGAATACGCCGCCATTCTTCGGGAAATGATTTGTCGTTCACTCGGAAAAAATGAGTCGGAACTTCCTCTGAAGGGCTATCGGATTGTGGTGGATGCCGGTAACGGAGCAGGCGGCTTTTATGCCACGGATGTTCTTAAAAAACTGGGCGCGGATATTACCGGAAGCCAGTTTTTGGAACCGGATGGTATGTTCCCGAATCATATTCCGAATCCGGAAAACGAAGAGGCCATGGAAAGTATTTCCCGGGCTGTGATTGCTTACAAGGCCGATTTAGGGGTCATTTTTGACACAGATGTAGATCGCGCGGCCTGTGTTGCTCCAAACGGAGAGGAAATCAACCGAAATCGCCTGATTGCGCTGATTTCCGCCATTATTGCAAAAGATCATCCCGGAGCAACCATTGTGACCGATTCGGTTACCTCTGACGGACTGAAAACCTTTTTGGAAGATCACCTGGGCTGCCATCATTATCGCTATCGTCGCGGCTATAAAAATGTTATTGATAAAGCGGTCGAACTGTGCGACCGGGGGGTTGATTGTCCGTTGGCTATTGAAACTTCCGGCCATGCTGCATTGCGGGAAAATTATTTTTTGGATGACGGGGCCTATCTGATGACCAAAATAATCATTGAATTGGCAAAGGGCAGCGATTTTGAAAAAATTCTTGCCCCCCTTGCCGTTCCGGCAGAGGAAGCTGAGCGCAGGCTGAAAATTCGTTGTGAGAATTTTCGCGATTACGGAAATTCGGTGATTCAGCAATTGCTGGAATATGCTGAAAAACAGCCTGATTTTCGGGTTGCGGATGATAACCGCGAAGGCATCCGGATTTCCACGGACTCCGGTTGGTTTTTGCTTCGTCTGAGCGTTCATGACCCGGTGATGCCGATGAATTTTGAAAGCATGAAACCGGGCGGCGTTTCCGAAATGATTCGACGGATTCGACCGTTTTTCGCTCCGTTTGATCAGCTGGATTGTTCGGCGCTGGAAACCGTTTGATAAAAGCGGGGCTGTTTATTTTGAAACAGCCCCGCTTTGGCTTTTGTATCAAATCGGAAAGCCGGTTTCCGCACGGTATCGGTTAGGATTTCGAACAATCTTTATCGGCGGTCTGGCACCCGCATTCACCCGGCGCAGAACGCGGGGGAAAGAAATCATCGGTAGGAAATTTAATGCGTTTGAATACATCGCACGGCTGATCGGTGGTGTCAACACATTGTTTTTCCGGAATGCAGAAATCGTATACCGGAATCAACATCTGTACATTGCGGATCAACTGAATAATGGTAAACAATCCGAGGGTTACATAAACGGCTTTGCTGCCCGGCTGCAGGTCGGTTTCCGGAGCCTTTCCAAGGGTTTTGCAAATGCAATCCGGCATACAGCGCAGCGGCTGCAGACAGGGCTGTACCTCGCAGATTTTGGCAGACAAGGCAACCGGATCCACCGCCTGCACCACGCAGCGGGGGGAATTGCTGCTTTCTTCCAGCTGGGTATCGGCTCCGCCCTCCAGGGTGGTCAGATTGGAAAAGACACGAACATTTCCTTCGCTGCCGTAGAGAATCACCTTTTTGGTGAAATAGCATACACCCTTCATTTCGGTCGGTGTGGTATGCGGGACCGTGAAAACATCCAATTTAACGAGGAAGAAGAAGGTCAGATCGCAGGAATAGTATCCGCGATTAAATGAAACCTGTTCAACATCCACATAAACATTAAGTACTTCCGCACTCCGCAACCGGACGCTCAGGGCGTTCTGAATGACGGCCTGATCTTCCGGAGCAAAATAGCAGCGCAAATCCTCCAGACAATCCCGATCGCAGCAGCTGTCGTACACTCGACCGGCATCAATACAGACTGCTTCCTTGAAGGTGTCTGCACCATTTCGGTTATTTTCTGCCATACAAGAATCCTCCTTGTGAAAAGTAAGATACGGCATTGCCGCAACTTCATTAACATTCTATGAAAAAACCGGCTTTCGGTGACTTTTGCGAAAAGAGCAGGCATTTTTTACAGTAGGCCTTGTATTTTTTTGCCGAAATGGTATAATAGGAGAAACGGAACCCGCCCCTTGGGTGGATCAGAGTAGACAGAAACGCGTTAAGTGCTGCAGGAACGGGGAGTTGTCTTGCGGACGAAAGCCGAAAAGGCTGCGGTGCTTCTGTCGCATCCCGCTGAATTACGGTCTTGATCCTTTCATGAAGTAGTAGCGGATTTTTCCGTTTACTATTTTTTGGGAGGTTTTTATTTTGAAGAAGAAAAAAGGTCAGATTCTTGCGGTTTGCGGTATCTTTATCGCCCTTGGAATTGTCTTTGGAAAATTCCTGATGATTCCCATCGGAAATTCCAATCGGATTTCCCTCGGTTCATTGCCGGCTATTTTGGCTTCGGTGTGCTTTGGGCCGGTTTACGGATTTGCTGTCGGAGCTTTGGCTGATGTCATCGGTTGTATTCCGGCCGGTATGGCCATCAATCCGCTGATCACCCTCGGTGCGGCTGCCGTTGGGTGCTTACCGGGTGTATTGTGCCGAGCTTTACGCATCGATGCGCGCGTGCGCAGCCGTCGCACGGTTATTACCCTGTCGCTTGGGCTGCTGGTCGGTCATGCTGTCGGAGATATGGTACTGAAAACCGCCGGAATATTCTGGTGGTACCATACTCCGGTGCGTTTACTGATGCTTCGCGTTCCGATCGCTCTCGCAACCGCCGTTCTGGAGTTGGCGATTTTACTGATTTTGTTTTCCCGTCGCGGCGTAACCGATCTGTTGACGGCTTGCGGTGCTGACTGGAACAATGGGAAAAGAGGGGATCTTCATTGAACCTACAAGAAACGATGAATTATATTTCCGGGAAATCCATGCTTGGCAGTCATCCCGGGCTTTCCCGGATTATTGAACTGTGTCATCGCCTGGATGATCCGCAGGAACATCTGCGCTGTGTTCATGTGGCCGGCACCAACGGAAAAGGTTCTACCTGCAGGATGTTATCCGGTATTTTGCAGAATGCGGGATATCGAACCGGGCTGTATACCTCACCGTATGTACTCAAATTTGAAGAACGCATTTGTTTTGACAATTCGCCGATTTTGCCGGAGGAACTCGCGGATGTAATGACCCGGGTGCGCCAGGCGGCAGACAAAATGGAAGATCCGCCGACGGCTTTTGAAGGGATAACCGCGGCCGCTTTTTTGTATTTTTATGAAAAACGGTGCGATGTGGTCGTTTTGGAAACCGGCCTTGGCGGGCGATTGGATGCCACCAACGCGATCAGCGGCTGTGTTGCGGCCGTTATTACCGGGATCGATCTGGATCATACAGCTTTGCTGGGGGATACGACAGAAAAAATTGCTGCCGAAAAAGCCGGCATTATCAAACCCGGCTGCCCGGTTGTTTGTGGTGAAATGAAAGAGGGGGCCAAAGAGGTTATCGCTCAGATTGCCCGTGAAAAGGAGGCTCCCTTTTATTCGGTTTCGTATACCGATGTAACCCCTTTGTGTTATTCGATGAGCGGAACAGACCTGATATACCACGGAAAAACCTATCATTTGGGCCTTTTGGGTGAGTATCAGCTGAAAAATTTTTGTTGTGTTATGGAAACGGTGGAAGTGCTGAAAAAAGCCGGTTATCCTATTTCAGACGATGCGATCCAAAGAGGGGTGGAATCGGCCTATTGGCCGGCTCGTTTTGAGTGTTTAAATGAAGATCCGCCGGTTTTCTATGACGGAGGACACAACCCCCAGGGGGTGACGGCCGCTTTGCAAACAGCAACCCTTCTTTTCAGGCAAAAACCGATTCTTCTTTCCGGTGTCATGGCGGATAAGGATTACCCGGCAATGGTGAAAATTTTGCGGGGGAATATTCGCCGCGCTTATACCGTTCAGCCGGGCAATCCCCGTTCGCTGCAGGCCGAGCGGTATGCCGCGGAATTTGAAAAAGCCGGGGTTCCGGCGGTTCCGTATTCCGATTTTAAACAGGGTGTTTCTGCGGCGTTGGCAGCTGCACAGGACGAAAAGGTACCGCTGTTGGCTCTCGGAACGCTTTATATGTACGCCGATTTCAGACAGGCTTTGGAGGCCTGGAAAAACGATCGGCATTCCTCTCGATAAAAAAGGCCCTGAAACACGGAGCAGTTCCGCGTTTCAGGGCTTTTCTTAGGAAGGAATGGATTTGGTATTGGGCGCATCGGTTTCACACGAGGCCGCCGGGCGGTTCTCTTCGCCGGCAGTTTCTTCTGATAGGGCAGTGTCACCCTCCGTCGCTTCTGCCGTGGAAGCTTCTGACGGCAGCGGCGTTTCGTTGGAATCGGCTTCTCCCGGTGCAGAGACTTGCGGATTTTCAAGGAAAGAATCGCTATCAGGCTCGGGTGCCGCAGAAGGCGAAGCCGAACCGGCGAGTTTATGATAGAGCCAGAAGGCGGCTTTGGTAATTTCTCCGGCAATCGGTACCAACAGCGAAAGCAGGAGAAGCCGGAAAAACAGCGAAAAGGAGAGCTTGGCAATGCCGAAAGCCAACCCGATCGGGGTAAGAACAATCAGAAGCAGCAAAACCAGTGATCCGAGAAGCATGAGATTGCATAAGGGTTGTACAAACTGGCGCCGCTTATAGGAGCAGTGAATGGATTTGCAGGTCATCATATTCAGCAGTTCCCCGAGGCACAAA
>CAKSNI010000047.1 GCA_934476025.1 uncultured Eubacteriales bacterium
CCGGCGTTTCGGCTACTGGATGGACTGCGGCATTCTGATCCGCGGAAAGGCGGTGGACAGTTTCGTCGCCATGTTTGCGGTGATGTGGGAATACAATACCGGGAATATGATTTCCCTGTCGCGGCATTTGCTGAGTCAACCGGTTGAAGGGGAAGGAATTTATATTCCCTACAGCGACGGACCTATGACCCACAAAAGCATTGCCGAAGGGATTTATATGCAGATTCTCAACACCGCCCATCGCAGTGTTTCGATCGCCACTCCCTACCTGATTCTTGACAATAACATGGTCAATGTATTAACCCTTGCTTCCAAATCCGGGGTTGATGTACGGATCCTGACCCCCGGCGTTCCCGACAAAAAATATGTTCACCCCGTTACCCGTTTTTACTATGAAGAACTCCTGGAGGCCGGCGTAAAAATTTACGAGTACACCCCGGGATTCCTGCACTCCAAAATTTTTGTGTCCGACGATTCAGTGGCCACCGTCGGTTCGGTGAATATGGATTACCGCAGCTTTGTATTCCACTTTGAATGCGGCGTTTGGTTCCACGAGCGGGAAACCGTGCTGCAGGTCCGGGATCATTTTGAAGATCTTTTGAGTCAGTCCCGACAAATCACCCTGGCCGAATGGAAAAAACGCAGCCTGGCAACCCGCTTTTCCCAGTGGTTCTGGCATCTTTTCTCTCCCCTGATGTAACCGGCAGTTCCTTTGGCAGCTTCCTTGCCGATCTTTCGGGGCCTGTTTTTGGATATTTCTTATATTTTCCACCTTCTTTTCCGGTTTTATCAATTTGTTTTTATTCAGTATCACTAAATTTCACCCGAATTTCTCTCTACAATATCCTGTTGCATTTTTCAATAGAATCGGTTAATATGATAATAACGGAAATTGTTGGTATACTATGTTTAAAAACCTTTTAAGGAGTATCGTATATGAAACACTACACATCGGCTTCTCTTGCCGAGATGCTCGAAAAAAAGCTCTCTCACAATTTCGGGGTAACCCCCGCTCAGGCCAGTGACGAATTCTTTTATAAAGCCTGCACACTGGTTTTGCTGGATATCATGCAGGACGAACGGACGGCCTTCAAAGAAAAAACCGTCCGGGAAGAAGCCAAAACCATTTATTACCTCAGCATGGAGTTTTTAATGGGGCGTTCCCTCAAGAACACCTTATACAATCTGAACCTGACCGAAAAAATGGAAAAGGCCCTTTCCGGTTACAAGGTCAAACTGGACAATCTGTACGAGTTGGAACCGGATGCCGGTTTGGGCAACGGCGGTTTGGGGCGTCTGGCCGCCTGTTTCCTTGACGGGCTTTCCAGCGGCGGATACCCTGCCATGGGGTACTGTATTTTATATGAATACGGCATTTTCCGTCAAAAAATCGTAGACGGTTGGCAGACCGAAATGCCCGATTTCTGGCTTCCGGGCGGAAGTGTATGGCTGGAACCGCGTCCGGCTTCGGCGGTAGAGGTTCATTTTGACGGTCATGTGAATGAATGGTGGGACGGTCCCTATCACCATGCCGAACATGTTGACTACAACACGGTTAAGGCCATGCCCTATGACCTGATGGTTGCCGGAAAAGACGGTAAAGCCATCAATGCACTGCGCCTGTGGCGTGCCGAAAGCCAGGAAATCGACATGAGTGCCTTCAACCAGGGCAATTATGTTCGCGCTATGGAACAGCAGGCCATGAGTGAAGTAATCAGCAAGGTGCTGTATCCGGAGGATAACCATGCCGAAGGAAAATCCCTGCGTCTGCGTCAGCAATACTTCCTGGTCAGCGCTTCCATCCAGGATATTCTTCAGCGCCATTTACGCGCCTACAACTCACTGGACAATCTGGCTGAAAAGGTCGCCATTCATATCAATGACACCCACCCTGCCCTTTCGGTACCGGAACTGATGCGGTATTTGTTGGATGAATGCGGTTACGGTTGGGAAAAGGCCTGGGATATTGTCACCCGGACGGTTGCCTACACCAATCACACCGTAATGGCCGAAGCGCTGGAATGCTGGCAGGAAGATATGTTCCGTCATCGGCTTCCGCGGATTTATCAGATTGTCAAAGAAATCGACAATCGCTTCCGCCGCAAAGTCTACGAAGAAACCGGCGATGCCGCTCTGGTGGAAAGAACCGCCGTTATTTCCGGCGGCGTTGTCCGCATGGCCAACCTCTGCGTTATTGCTTCGCATAAGGTAAACGGGGTTTCCCGGCTGCACAGCAAAATTCTCACCGATTCTCTGTTCAGCGACTATTATCATCTGGATCCCCAGAAGTTCACCAATGTCACCAACGGGATTGCCCATCGCCGCTGGCTGTGTCAGTCCAACCCGGAACTGACTGCCTTTTTGAGCGAACTTATCGGGGACGGTTTTGTCAATCATGCCGAAAAGCTGAGCGAACTCCGCAAATTTGAAGAGGATCCGGCGGTTCTTCAAAAGCTGGAAGAAATCAAGCGGAACAATAAGGTTCGCTTCAGCGAATATGTCAAGGAACACAACGGCGCCATTCTGAACCCCGATTCCCTGTTTGATATGCAGGTAAAACGGCTGCACGAATACAAACGCCAACATCTCAACGCCCTGCACATCATTTCGGATTATCTGTATCTCAAAAACAATCCGAACGCCGACTTTGTTCCCAAAACCTATATTTTCGGTGCCAAAGCCGCACCGGGTTATCTGCTGGCTAAACAGATCATCAACATGATCTGCCGCCTGAGCGAAACCATCGAAAAGGATCGTTCGGTCAACGATCGCCTGAAGGTTCTCTTCCTGGAAGATTACCGGGTAACACTGGCGGAACTGCTGATTCCGGCCGCCGAAATCAGCGAACAAATTTCGCTCGCTTCCACCGAAGCCAGCGGAACCGGCAACATGAAACTGATGATGAACGGTGCCGTTACGCTGGGAACCGAGGATGGGGCCAATGTTGAAATTCACGAAGCCGTAGGCGATGACAACATTCTGATTTTCGGTCTGCAAACACCGGAAGTCCGGGAACTCACCAACAAATATCATCCGGTGGATTATCTCCGCAACAATCCCGAACTCAAGGCCGCGTTGGAGTTTATGAGGAAGGGCCTTGGTCAATCGTTTGACGATATTTACAACACCCTGACTACCCGGGACACTTATATGGCTCTGGCCGATTATAACGATTATTGTGCCACCCAGAAACGGGCCTCCGAACTGTACACCGACCGGGCAAAATGGAACCGGATGTCCCTTGTTAATATCGCGGAATCCGGCCGCTTTGCCGCCGACCGGGCCATTGCGGAATACGCCGAAAACATCTGGAATATCAAACCGCTGAAGTAAAGGATTCTTTTATGCCGTACTATCCGTTTGATTCCCGCAATCTTCTTTACAAATCCGTATACGGAGCCGTAGCCTCAGAGCAATCTTTGAGGCTACGGCTGTTGTTGCATCGGGACGCCCGGGTTCACGATGCTTTTTTACATTTCAGAAAAGACGGCGAAGCCGAAAACTCGCTGCCTCTCACCCCCGGCGACTGGCTGGAGGACTATCGTTTTTACGAAACCGAACTTTGTCTGCCGGAAGGGCTTTACTGGTACGATTTTTCCTACACCAGCGATTACGGCACCTTTCGGGTCACCAAAACCGAACATTCTCTCGGCATCGTTTCCTCCGAGGGCACTGCCTGGCAGCTGACGGTTTATGAAAAAGAATTCCAGACTCCGCAATCCTTTGCCGGCGGCCTGATTTATCAGATTTTTCCCGACCGCTTTGCCCGTGTCGGGCAAAAGGACTGTCCTTACCGCGACCGCCTGATGCAGGAAAACTGGTTTGCCCAACCCCAATACCGACAGGACGACCCGGTTGACCGGTTGGGGAACGACTATTACGGCGGAAATCTTCCCGGAATCATTCAAAAAATCCCTTATTTGAAATCCTTGGGGGTAACGGTTCTGTATCTGAACCCGATTTTTGAAGCCCACTCCAACCATCGGTACAACACGGCCGATTATCTGAAAATTGATCCGCTGCTCGGAACGGAACAGGATTTTCGGGAACTGTGCCGCTGTGCACAGGAAGCCGGCATTTCGGTCATTTTAGACGGAGTGTTTTCCCACACCGGCGATGACAGCCGATATTTCAACCGAAAAAACCGGTACCGCGACGAAGGCGCCTTTCAAAGCCGGGAATCGGTTTACTACCCCTGGTATTCCTTTGAGCACTGGCCGGATCGATATGCCTCCTGGTGGGGCATTGACACCCTCCCGGAAACCAACGAAAACAACCCGGATTTTGACCGTTTTATTACCGGCGAAAACGGAGTTCTTCGCCACTGGATGCGCCTGGGTGCCAAAGGATGGCGACTGGATGTAGCCGACGAATTGCCGGATGAATTCCTGGATCATATCCGAACCGCCGTTAAAGCCGAAGATCCCCAGGCGATGATTCTCGGAGAGGTTTGGGAGGATGCCACCAACAAAATCAGTCACGGCGGCCGTCGCCGTTTTTTACGGGGCCGGCAATTGGATTCGGTCATGAATTATCCGTTTTCCGAAGCCATTATTGCCTATTTAAACGGCGGAAATTCCCGGGATTTGATCGATTCGGTTCTGGATATCACCGAAAACTATCCGCCGCAGACGGTTCATTTGCTGATGAATCATATCGGTACCCACGATACCGCCCGCATTCTGTCCCGTCTCGGCCGACCGGGGCCCTATCCCCATGATCGGGGCTGGCAGGCTTCCCAACAGCTCAGCGAAGAAGAATATGCCCATGCCGTTCGCTTTTTGCAATTGGCTGCCGTTTTGCAGTACACCCTTCCCGGCATTCCCTCCTTGTACTACGGAGATGAAGCCGGAATGCAGGGATACGACGATCCCTTCTGCCGGGCCGCCTACCCCTGGGGCCACGAAGATGAAGAACTGCTGAATTTTTACCGTCTGCTCGGAAGAATGCGAAGTGAAAATTCCTGTTTCAAAAACGGCGAATTCTTGCCGGTTTACGCCAATATGGGGCATCTGGTATATATTCGAAAAAATGACGAAAACGAGGTATTGATCGGTGTCAACCGTTGGTGTGATGCCGAAACCGCCGAAGTTCCGGAGCGGTTTGAAAATGCCGTTGTTCTTCACGGCAATCCGGTTCAAAACGGAAAACTGACGGTAAACCGGGAGGATTACTGTCTGCTTGTTCGAAAAAGCGCCGAATAAATCATCAATACAGTGGGAGGGATTGCTTTGAAACTGACATTTTTAGGGGCCGCACACGAAGTCACCGGGTCCTGCACCCTGATTGAAGCAGCCGGAAAACGCATTTTGGTTGACTGTGGCATGGAGCAGGGGCCGGATCTTTATGAAAATGCTCCGCTGCCGATTGCCGCCGGCGAAATTAACTGCGTTTTGCTCACCCATGCTCATATCGATCATTCCGGAAAACTGCCGGTGTTGGTGAAAAACGGATTTTCCGGGCCGATTTATACCACACTGGCCACCGGACGGCTTTCCCGGATTATGCTGTCGGATTCCGCTCATATTCAGCAATCCGAAGCCGTTTGGCGCAACCGGAAAGCTGCCAGAAGCGGAGAGCCTCCCTATGTTCCGCTATATACCGTTTCGGATGTAGAGGCAACCTGTGAACAGTTTTCTTTACATGGCTACGGTGAAAAAATTGCTCTTTCAAAAGACATTACCGCCGAATTCACCGACAGCGGTCATCTTCTTGGTTCGGCTTCGGTTTTGTTGACCGTTCAGGAAAACGGAAGGAATGAAAGCATTGTTTTTTCCGGTGATATCGACAATACCGATCGGCCGATTATTCGTGACCCGATTTCTCCGTTCGGTGCCGATTTTGCTGTAATTGAATCCACCTACGGAACCCGGCTACATAAAAAACGGCCCGATTACCTTTTGGAATTAACCGCTCTGTGTGAAAGAACCTTTGCCCGCGGCGGTAATGTGGTAATTCCCTGCTTTGCCGTGGGCCGTACCCAGGAAATGCTGGTTTTATTTCGCCAGATCAAGGAAAAAGGCCTGATTTCCTCTCTGCCGGATTTCCCGGTTTATGTGGACAGCCCCTTGGCAAACGAAGCGACCCGGATTTATCATGACCGGGAACTGTTGGATTATTATGATGAGGCCACTCGGGAACAGGTGGAAAAAGGGGTGAACATCCTGTCGTTTCCGGGGCTGCAGGCAGCCGTAACCACCGACGAATCCATCGCCATCAATCGGGATTCCCGCCCGAAGGTAATTTTGTCTGCCAGCGGAATGTGTGAAGCCGGCCGAATCCGACATCACCTAAAGCACAACCTTTGGCGCCGGGAATGCACCGTTCTGTTTGTCGGCTATCAGGCAGAAGGCACGCTGGGGCGAAAACTGATCAACGGGGCTTCCTCCACCACCCTTTTCGGCGAAGAAGTCCAGGTCAATGCCGAAATTGTTTCTTTAAACGGAATCAGTGGTCATGCCGACCGCGATGGTTTACTGGCCTGGTTAGACGGCTTTCAAAAAAAGCCGAAACAGGTCTTTGTGAATCACGGTTCCGACCGGGTATGTGATGAATTTGCCGAAACCATTTCTGGGCAGTTGGGAATTCCGGCCGTTGCGCCCTACAACGGCAGTTCTTATACCACCGACCCCTTTACCTGTGTAGATTCCGGCAATCAAAAACTCCTGGAAAAGCCGGTTTCTTACCCAAAAGGCGGGCGGCAGCGTTCTCTGTTTGAAGCGCTCACGGCGGCCGGGCACCGATTGATGAGAATCATCGATCAGCAAAAAGAAACCACCAACAAAAATATTGCCACGCTGACCTCTCAGATTACCGCTTTGTGTGATAAATGGGAAAAGCGATGACAAAAAAGCGAAACGAAAAAATTTTCGTTTCGCTTTTTTCTTTCACAGTGAAGCAAGAACCCCGGGCAATTCCTCGGGAGTTTCAATCAGAATTTCCGCACCGGCTTTTTGCAATTCCTTCCGGCTGCCATATCCATACAATACGCCGATGGTAGACAGGCGGTTTTCGGCCGCCCCGATGACATCAAAACAACGATCTCCAACCATCCGCATTTCAGAAGGCCGGAAATCATTTTCAAGGGAAAGCAGCCGTCGGATAATCCCGGATTTTTGGCAGTGCTTTTCACCGATATCAGCGCCGGCAATCCGTTCAAATTCCGAAAACAGCTGTTGTTCTTTTAAAACCTGTATGGCAAAGGGTTCCGGTTTGGAGGTTGCCACCCAGTTTCGGATGTTCTTTTTTCGCAGCACCGCAAGGGTTTCCCGAATACCGGGATAAACCGTGGTGTGATGAATTCCCCGGCTTCGGTAGTATTCCTGAAAGTACCGGATTGTCTCCCGGCAGGTTTCTTCGTCAAACCCGTATTTTTCCCGAAAAGCATCGGCCAGCGGAGGCCCGACAAATTGCCGCAAAACCGCCGGATTTTCTTCTACAATTCCATAGTGCCGCAGCGCGTAGGCTACCGATTCCGTAATTCCGGGGCCGGAATCCACCAGGGTACCGTCTAAATC
>CAKSNI010000048.1 GCA_934476025.1 uncultured Eubacteriales bacterium
ACCTATATGAGAAAGCGGCAATGGAAAAGTGGATCAAATTCTGGTACAATACAATCGGCGGCTTCGGCGCAACGGGGTGTTGGCCGAAGAAAAACCGAACACTGGAGGTGCTTTTTCATGGAAATTTCCCGGGCAGCTTTTAACCGAATTCCGGCATACATAAAATTGCTGCATGAGATTTCCCCGCAAAAAGAATATATTTCCGCGACCTCAATTGCGTCTATGCTCGGTTTGGGTGAAGTTCAGGTCCGTAAAGATCTGGCGGCTCTCTGCGGCCGCGGCCGGCCGAAGGTGGGGTATAAAACGCAGGAACTGATTGCCAGTCTTACGGGGTATCTTTCCGAGCAGGGCGGAAAAACCGTGATTGTCGGTGCCGGGAAGCTCGGCAGCGCTCTGTTGGATTACAGCGGCTTCGCCCAATACGGGCTGAGTGTGCTGGCAGCCTTTGATATCAAAGTAACCGAACCGATTGCTTCGGGAGGGGGAAAGCCGATTTATCCGCTGACGGTCCTGCCGGAATTTTGCCGCAGCCGGGCGGTGAACATCGGAATTATTGCCGTACCGGCCGCTTCGGCGCAGGCAGCGTTTGACGCTTTGTATCAAAGCGGTGTCCGGGCGGTTTGCTGTTTTGCCCCCTGCACCCTTTGTGTTCCGGCCGACGCAACGGTTCAATATGAAAATCTGGCGCTTTCTCTGGCTCATCTGAAGGTCCGAACCGGGTTCTGTGAGCGTCAAAATCAGAAAATCAACATCCATAAGGAGGAAAATAACGCATGAATCCAGACAGAATGATTGCGGTTCGTACCGATAAAACCGTTTATCGGGACGGCGACCGCTGCCTGAAGGTTTTCGGGGCCGGGTATACCCGTTCCGAAGTCCTCAGTGAAGCTCTCAATCAGTCCAGAATGGAAGAAATCGGCATTGGGGTTCCCAAGGTGCTGGAGGTCGTTCAGATTGAAGGAAAGTGGGCCATCGTTTCCGAGTATATTTCCGGGAAAACCATGCTGGCCATGATGGAGGAACAACCCGAAAAGGCCGAGGAATATCTTCGGGAACTGGTCCGGATTCAGTGGGAAATTCTTCAAAAGAGCTGCCCGGATCTGTCGGCCATGAAGGATAAGCTCAACAAGAAGATCTGCCAGACGGATTATTTTGCAACTACCCGGTTTGATCTGCATCGGAAAATTGACGATATGCCGGTGGAAAATCGGGTTTGCCACGGTGATTTAAACCCTTCCAATCTGATGATTACCTCACAGGGAACGGTTTATGTGTTGGATTGGTCCCACGCAACCCGCGGGTATGCCGGGGCCGATGCGGCGTTAAGTTATGAGTGGTTTTGTCTGAACGGGAAAACGGAATTGGCTCAGCAGTATGCAAAACTGTTTTCCGCCCATACGGGAATCGAATGGGCAGAGGTGGAAAAATGGATTCCGATTACCGCAGCGGCACAGGCGGCATTCTGCAGCGAAGATCGCCGAAAGAGTTTTGATGCCTGGGTGGGTGCCCAGCGGATATAAAAACATATTCTTTAGAAAACAGGGAGAGAAATTTTATGAAAATCAAAGTATGTATCGGCTCGTCTTGTCATATCAAAGGTTCCCGTCAGATAGTGGAAGGCCTGCAGGAAAAAATCCGGGAAAAAGATCTTGGCAGCAAAGTGGAACTGGCCGGAACTTTTTGCATGGGCAAATGTCAGGAAGGCGTTTGTGTTACGGTGGACGATGAATTCTATTCGGTTTCCCCCGAAACCCTGGATGAATTTTTCACCGAACAGGTTCTTAGCCGGGTGAACTGAATGATTGTACAGATTTGTGTCGGCTCCTCCTGCCATTTGAGAGGGGCAGACGAAATTGTTTCTCTTTTTCAGAAAGCCATTACCGAACACCAACTGGAAGATGAGATAACCCTGGCAGGCAGTTTTTGTACCGGCCGGTGCAACCGGGTCGGGGTAACGGTATCGGTGGATGAAGAGGTGTATACCGGGGTAACCCCTGAGAGCTTTCCGGAATTTTTCCGGAAGAATGTACTGGAAAAATTACAGAACGGGGGCAATTAAGCCATGGATTGTCTGACCTTAAAAAAATCCAACTGTAAAAACTGTTATAAATGTATTCGTCACTGCCCTGTGAAATCCATCCGTTTCAGCGGAAACCAGGCGTACATCATCGGCAACGAATGCATTTTGTGCGGTCAGTGCTTTGTGGTTTGTCCGCAGGACGCCAAACAGATTGTTGACGAAACCGAAAAGGTGCGGGTACTGTTGCAAAGCGGAGATCCGGTGGTGGTCAGCCTGGCACCGTCCTTCGTGGCAAATTACGACGGAGTCGGCTTTTCGGCCATGGAGGCGGCTCTTAAAAAACTCGGTTTTTTCGCGGTGGAGGAAACCGCCGTTGGGGCTACCGAGGTGAAACGGGAATACGAACGCCGCATCCGGGAAGAAAAACCGGATGTGCTGATTACTTCCTGCTGTCATTCGGTAAATCTGCTTATTCAAAAATACTTTCCGCGGGTTTTGCCGTATCTGGCTGATGTTCTTTCGCCGATGCAGGCTCATTGTAAGGATATCAAACGGCGGATTCCCAATGCCAAAACCGTTTTTATCGGCCCCTGTGTCGCAAAAAAGGACGAAGCCCAACATTACGAGGGTCTGGTTGATGCGGTGCTGACCTTTGATGAACTCACGGCCTGGCTGAATGCCCAGGGAATCGAGCCCGAAAGGGTGATGGATTCCGCCGAAGAAAGCCGGGCACGGCTTTTCCCGACAACCGGGGGAATTTTAAAAACACTCACCCAAAACGATCCGGAATATACCTATATGGCCATCGACGGGGTGGAAAACTGCCAGGCGGCGCTTGCGGAAATTGAAAGCGGAAAACTGCATCATTGCTTTATTGAAATGTCGGCCTGCTCCGGAAGCTGTGTCGGCGGTCCGGTGATGGAAAAGTATAACCGTTCTCCGGTGCGCGACTTTGCGGCGGTTTCCCGTTTTTCCGGGGAAAAGGACTTCCCGGTTGAACAGCCGGAAAGCCTTGAAATGCAAAAAACCTTTGAAATCATTGAACATAAGCTGCCGCAGCCGACCGAAGAAGAAATTCGGGAAACTTTGCGCCAAATGGGAAAAATGAAGCCGTCGGATGAACTGAACTGCGGTTCCTGCGGGTATAATACCTGTCGGGAAAAGGCAATCGCCATTTATCAGGGCAAGGCTGAAATTTCCATGTGCCTGCCTTACCTTAAGGAAAAGGCCGAAAACTTTTCCGATACCATTTTCCGCAATACGCCGAATGGGCTGATTGTGCTGAACGAAAAATTGGAGGTTCAGCAGATCAACGCGGCCGCTCTTAAGATTGTCAATCTCCGCAGCGCTTCGGACGTTCTCGGGGATGGCATTGTTCGGATTATGGATCCGCGGGATTTCCTGGAGGTGCTCAATTCCGGAAAGGGAATTCACGATAAACGGGTTTATCTGGCCGAATACGAAAAGTATGTGGAAGAAACGGTGGTTTATGACCGGGAGTATCGGCTGCTTGTCTGCATTCTCCGGGATGTCAGCGAAGAAGAATCTCAACGGGAAAAGAAGGAAAACATCAGCCGCCAGACGGTAGAAATCGCCGACCGCGTAGTGGATAAACAGATGCGGATTGTTCAGGAAATCGCCTCTCTGCTGGGTGAAACGGCGGCCGAAACCAAAATTGCACTCACCAAACTGAAGGAGTCTATCAGCGATGAATAATCTTTGTGCCGATATCGGGTGGAAGAGCATCAATCACGAGGGCGAGCAGTTGTGCGGCGACCATGTGGATATTGTGGAACCGAACGAAAATTCGACCATTATCGTTTTGGCTGATGGGCTGGGAAGCGGTGTAAAAGCCAGCATTCTTTCAACCCTGACTTCCAAAATTATTTCTACCATGATGGCCGAAGGGCTGCAGCTGGAGGATTGCGTGGCGACCATCGCCGCGACTCTGCCGATCTGTTCGGTCCGTGGGGTGGCCTATTCCACCTTTACCATCATTCATCTGATTGACAATTCGGCGGCGGAATTGATTCAGTATGACAATCCCCATGTGATCCTCATCCGGGATTGTGAAAACTATGATTATCCGAAAACCCAGCTGAATATCGGCGGAAAGCAGATTTACAAATCGGTGATTCGCTTAAAAGAAAACGATGTTTTCGTGGCGATGAGCGACGGATGTCCTCACGCCGGAATCGGCATCGCCTTCAATTTCGGTTGGAAACGGGAAGAAATTGCCGACTTTATGAAAACGCTGGTTCATGTCGGGTATACTGCCAAAACACTTTCCACCATGTTGGTGGACGAGTGCAATAAACTCTACGGGAATCACCCGGGAGATGACGCCACCGCCTGCGTGGTGCGGATCCGAAAACGCGAACCGATGAATCTGCTTTTCGGTCCTCCGCGGAATCGGGACGATTGCGATCGCATGATGTCGCTTTTCTTTTCGAAAGAAGGAAAGCACATTGTTTGCGGAGGAACAACCTCTTCGATTGCGGCCAAATATCTGCATAAGCCTTTGAAAGCGCATTTGACTTCCGAGAGCAAAGAGGTTCCGCCGATTGCCGAAATTGAGGGCGTGGACCTGGTTACCGAGGGCGTGATTACCATCAATAAAGTGATTGAATACGCCAAAGATGCTCTGGGGTCCAATGAATTGTATGATGAGTGGGGGTTCCATCACGATGGGGCATCCCTGATCTGCCGCCTTTTGTTTGAGGAGGCTACCGATATTAACTTCTATGTCGGCCGAGCAATCAATCCGGCTCATCAGAACCCGAATCTGCCGATCAATTTCAACATCAAGATGAACCTGGTAAAGGAACTCTGCGATTGTCTGCAGAAAATGGGGAAACGCGTAAAGGTCAGTTATTTCTGAGAAAGGAAAAACGGTATGAGAAAATTTGACACAAAGGTTCAGCACCTGAAATACAAGGTTCTTCGGGAAGTGGCAAAAATGGCCTGGAACGATACTCTGCTGGACCATATCGGGGAGATCCCGAAAAACATTGTCCCCGGGGACACTTCTACCATGCGATGCTGCGTATATAAGGAACGGGCTATTCTGGAAGAACGGGTACGGATTGCCATGGGGGGGCACAGCGAAAATCCGAATGTGATTGAAGTCATTGAATCCGCCTGTGATGAATGCCCGATGGGCGGTTATGAGGTAACGAATGCCTGCCGCGGTTGCTTGGCTCACCGGTGCGAGGATGCCTGCCGCTTTGGGGCCATTTCCTTTGACGAAAAGCATGTAGCCCATATCGATAAAAGCAAATGCAAGGAATGCGGAGCCTGCTCTCGGGTTTGCCCGTATACGGCCATTATCAGCCGCCGCCGTCCCTGTGAAAATGCCTGCAAAATCAAGGCAATTTCCATGAATGAAAATAAGGCGGCCGCCATTGATAACAGCAAATGCATTTCCTGCGGTGCCTGTGTTTATCAGTGTCCGTTCGGGGCAATTACCGATAAATCCTACATACTGGATGCTATCGATCTGATCAAAAAGAGTGAGAATAATCAAAAATACAGAGTATATGCCGTAGTGGCTCCCTCCATTTCCAGCCAGTTCACCTATGCCAAATTGGGCCAGGTGGTTACCGGGCTGAAGGAACTGGGCTTCCACACGGTAATTGAAGCGGCTCTGGGCGCGGATATGGTGGCTATGGAGGAATCGCGGGAATTGGCTGAAAAAGGATTTTTGACCAGCTCCTGCTGCCCGGCGTTTGTCAGCTATATTGAAAAGAATTATCCGAACCTGGTTCCGTATATTTCCCATAATTTTTCCCCGATGGCCCGCATTGCCAAGTATATTAAAGAACATGAAGCCCCCTGCAAGGTGGTGTTCATCGGGCCGTGTACCGCCAAAAAAGCAGAGGTGAAAAAGGACGAAATCCGGCAATATGTGGATGTTGCCATGACCTTTGAGGAACTGCAGGCTTTGTTTGACAGCAAAGATCTGGATATCACTTCTCTGGAAGAAGGGGTGTTGGATAACGCTTCCTATTTCGGGCGGATTTTTGCCAGAAGCGGCGGTCTTTCGGATGCGGTTGCCGAAGCCATCAAAGAGCAGGGAATTACCGACTTTGAACTTAAGCCCTGCGCCTGCGACGGTATCGAAGAATGCCGTTTGGCCCTTCTTAAGAAAAACAAAAATCTGCTGGATGCCAACTTTATCGAAGGGATGGCCTGTGTCGGCGGATGTATCGGCGGCGCCGGCTGCCTGACCCACGGAGAAAAAAACAAGGCAGAGGTGGACAAATACGGCCGGGAAGCATTGGAAAAAACCATTTCCGATGCGGTATCGGTGGTTCGCTGAAATCATCGATTCAACTCCAAAAAGAAAAGAAGCGTAAAGGGACACTCCATAAGGAAGTGTCCTTTTACACTTCTGTCAGCGGGCCGGAATACATGATAACTTGCCGAAGCAGTATTGTTTCTATTATATTTTGTGCTACACTTATCATACGATAAATTTATTATTTTTATGAAGGGGGATATATGACTGAAATTTATTGCATGACCCAAAAACACAAATATTGGAACGAAACCATTTGTTTAGCTGAAAAATGCCCGTGGAAAGCGGGCCCCTATTTGGCTCAAAAGATGAAAAACAATGACCTTAATACATTGGAAAGGGTGTTTTGTGCTTGCGTAAATGGAAAAGTGGCGGGATTCTGCACATTTGCTGAAAAGGACGAGCTGCCGGAGGAATACAAGTTTACACCATTGATAGGTTTCGTTTTTGTTGATAAACCATACCGTGGTAAGAGATTATCAGAGTTGATGATTCAAAGCGCAATTTTATATGCGCGTGAGCTGGGATATGAAAAAATATATATCATGAGCGGAGAAATCGGTTTATATGAAAAATACGGCTTCGAAAAATTAGGTGATTATGAAACAATATATGGCACAATGGACCAGCTATTTGTTCAGTCAACAGTATGATAGTTTTAGGTAGTTGGCTTAGAGGTTAACAACGTATGAGCACTCTTTCAAAAAAACGGTGTCCACAGGTTTAGCAAGCGTCGGATTGTGACGCCGTAAAAGTAGGAGTCCGTACCCTGAAAAGGGTACGGACTTTGCTGTTTTAGGTGCTTTGGGGGAATTCCCTTATGTAGGGGCCCCGAAAACCGCCTCTTTTTTATATGCTTTTTATTTTGCGGATTAAGCCGCCGGTTGATCGGTGGCACGGGAGGAGCGGATCCAATGGATGATCAGCCCGATGACCAGACCGGCTGCCGCCGGGCAGAGCCAGGCAAGCCCGATTCCGGAGAAGGGAAGAACGGCTCCGATTTTTTCAAGAATTGTCGGGAGATGGAGAAAATGCAGAACATTTTCCGGCAGGCTGCGAAGCAAATCATACAGGGCGGCCACCAGGGTGAACCCGATGGTGCAGCAG
>CAKSNI010000049.1 GCA_934476025.1 uncultured Eubacteriales bacterium
TTTCGGCGGTTCGCAAACGCCTGACCCAAAACGGTGCCATTGTACCGGACGCCTCCCTTTTTGCCCCGGCAGAATAAAATCAAATCCGAAAAAACCAAAAAAAGTCCGGCTGATTGGCTGGACTTTTTTGATGCATCCGCTATAATAAGGGAAAATTTCTTTCTTTAGACTTTTGGCCACTGAGGTTTTGGGGCGCATAAGACGGCAAAAAGACGAAAGAGCTGCCGGGCTTTGCGAACCGGCCGCCAAAATGGTTTTTGCCGCCCGTACGGCCCAAAGTTTTCTCCCGATCCGCTTCGCGGCCGCAAAAACAATTTCTTATTTCCCGGCAGACCAAAGTGGCCTCCGGCATTTTGCCGGAGGCCACTTTGGTCTATTTTTATACCCCAAATACAATTTTTCGACGGTGCTTATCCCCTGCGGATTTTCGGATCAACGAACGCTGAACAGCAGTTTATCATAGGTCGGGAAGGGCCAGTATTCCTCTGCCGTCAGGGTTTCCGCCCGGTCGCAGGGCAACCGAAGTTCGGCCATCTTTCCGAGCAATTCATCCCGGGCAAAATCTGCCGCCCGTGCAACATCCGAAATTTCGCTGAATTTCAGCAGTGCCTTTTCCAGCGCTTCCTGCGCTTCGGAGATGGTATCCATCAGTTTGGAAAGTTCCGAAAGGGTTTTGGTTTCATACGAACAGGCAAGCCCCGGCACCGCTTCGCGCTTTGCCACCAAAGAAGAAGCCAGTTCCCCGGTATAGGCCTCCACGGCCGGAAGAATCTGCTTTTTCACCATATCCGACATGGTGAGTGCCTCGATATTCACGGTTTTGGCGTAGTTTTCCAGCGTGATTTCATAACGGGAATGCAGTTCCGTTTCGCTGAAAATGTGATGATCGGTCAGCATTCGCACATTCTTTTCATCCAGCAGGGTCGCCACGGCATCGGGGGTTGTCCGCAGATTGAGCAGACCCCGTTTTTCGGTAGCTTCGTGAATCCAGGCATCATCATACCCGTTTCCGTTGAAAATAATCCGCTTATGATCGTGAATGGTTTTCCGGATCAAATCATGCAGAGCCGTTTCAAAATCTTCCGCCTTCTCCAGTCGGTCGGCGTAAACCTTCAGGGATTCGGCCACCGCGGCGTTGAGCATGATATTGGCACAGGCAATGCTGTTGGAGGAACCGAGCATCCGGAATTCAAACTTGTTGCCGGTAAAGGCAAAGGGACTGGTCCGGTTGCGGTCGGTAGTATCCCGCAAAAACTTCGGCAGAACATGAACGCCGAGTTTTAAAATGGTTTTTTCGGTGCCGGCATACGGCTGATCGGTTTCAATGGCATCCAGCACCGCGGTCAATTCATCCCCCAAAAACATGGAAATTACAGCCGGCGGCGCTTCATTGGCTCCCAAACGGTGATCGTTTCCGGCGGTAGCCACCGACAAACGCAGCAAATCCTGATAATCATCCACCGCCTTGATCACTGCGCACAAAAACAGCAAAAACTGTGCGTTTTCATAGGGAGTTTCCCCCGGAGTCAGCAAATTGGCCCCGGTATCGGTGGTCATGGACCAGTTATTATGTTTGCCGCTTCCGTTGACCCCGGCAAAGGGTTTTTCATGCAGCAGGCAGACCAGCCCGTGGCGCGCGGCCACCTTTTGCATCACTTCCATGGTCAGCTGGTTGTGATCGGTGGCAATATTGGTGGTGGTATAAATCGGAGCCAGTTCGTGCTGAGCCGGCGCGACCTCATTGTGTTCGGTTTTGGCCAGAATACCGAGTTTCCAGAGTTCTTCGTTCAGATCTTTCATATATTCGGCAACCCGGGGTTTGATCACGCCGAAATAGTGATCGTCCAGTTCCTGCCCTTTGGGCGGCTTGGCCCCGAAAAGTGTGCGTCCGGTAAAAATCAGATCCTTGCGTTGATCATATACTTCTTTGTCAATCAAAAAATATTCCTGTTCCGGGCCGACCGAAGTTTTTACGCTTTTTACCGCTGTATTGCCAAACAGCCGAAGAATCCGCAATGCCTGCCGGTTGAGTGCCTCCATAGACCGCAGCAACGGCGTTTTCTTATCCAGTGCTTCACCGCCATAGGAACAAAAAGCGGTCGGGATGCACAGGGTTTTGTCTTTGATAAAGGCGTAGGAAGTCGGATCCCAAGCCGTATAGCCGCGCGCCTCAAAGGTTGCGCGCAGACCGCCGGAAGGAAAAGAAGAAGCGTCCGGTTCACCCTTGATGAGTTCTTTACCCGAAAATTCCATAATTACCCGTCCGTCACTGGCCGGAGCAATAAAGCTATCGTGCTTTTCGGCCGTAATGCCGGTCAACGGCTGGAACCAGTGGGTAAAATGCGTAGCCCCCTTGGAAATCGCCCAATCCTTCATGGCAGAAGCAACGGCGTCCGCCACCTCGGTATTCAGGGGTTCTCCCTCATCAATGGTGCGTTTCAAAGACTGGTACACCTTCGTCGGAAGGGTGGCTTTCATCACCCGGTCGTCAAATACCAAGCTGCCGAAATAATCTGTTACCGTTTTCATGACCATTCTCCTTACTGCAAAATAAAAAGGCAGGGAAGCCGACGGAATTTCTTCCGTTCAAGACTTCCTTGCCTTGCTTTTGAATATGGCGATATTATAGGCCTTTCGGCGGATTTTGTCAAGCCCCAACCCATAAAACCGAATGATTTTAAGCCGATGGCCGGGTTTTCCTGCCATTCTTTTTTGGAAACGGGTTTTGATTATTTTTCAAAAGGTGCCGCCACCACCCGAATATGGGAAATGCCGTAATATTCGAGCAGTGAAACCGTCGATTCTTCCACAATTTCTCCCGGAATCACCGGCAGTACCGCCGGCGGGCAGGAAACGCTCACATCGGCACAGATTCTCCCGACGGCTTTGCGAACCGGAAGCCGTTCCTGCTTTGAAAATCGGGCCGATCGTACCGAAAGCCCCCGCCGCGGCAGCGAAAAAGCCGGTGGAACCGAAGAAATTTCCGCCCGGCAGGGCACGGCGTTTAGGCAGGATTGCAGCGCGGAAAAATCTTCTTTCCCGTTTTCGGGGGAAGGCATCAGGGTTAAAAAATCCGGATCGCTGAATTCGGGAACAATGCCGTTCTTTTGCAGAACAGCCGAAAGTTCCGTCCCGGTATATCCGTATTCCTTAGCGCACAGGGTAATTTTCATCGGTTCGTCGCCAAAAATCCGGAACCCCTGCCGAGTCAGAATTTCTTTCAGGTTTTTGACCCGAACCAGGCATTCCCGAAGTTTTTGCGGATACTCCCGGCAAAGCTGCCGGTTGACGGCATCCAGCGAAGCCAAAATCAGATAGGATGGACTGCTGGAAGCAAAAAGCTGCATGGTTTCCCAAACAGGCTGCTGCAGTTGTTCGCAAACGGCCGTGGTTAAATGCAAATAGGCACCTCCCGTCAGTACCGGGAGGGTTTTATGGGCGGAATCACAACACACATCCGCGCCGAGATCCATCGGATGGGAGGATTCCGGCAAAAAACGAAGATATGCCCCGTGGGCATTGTCTACCGCCAAAAGAACTCCGGCCCGATGGCATACCCGGGCCAAACCGGCCAGATCGACCCGATTCCCGAGATAATCCGGGTCGGTCAGATAAACCGCCGTCGGCCGATGCCGGGCAATGGCTTCTTCCAGTTTTTCGGGAGATATCCGGCAGGACAGAATCGGTCCTACCTCCCAAAGCCAGACAATTTCAAATCCCAGCAGCGCCGCCGCATAAACAAAACTGCGATGAGCATTTCGCCCGGCCAGAATTTTCGGCTTTTGCCCCCGGTTCACGGCCAACTGACAAAGGATCGCCGTCATCGTCTGAATGCAAAGGGTGGAGCCCCCGGCCGAATACCAGGTCGGGCAGCCGAACAGACGGGAGGCATTTTCCTCGCTTTCGGCAATCACGCCGTGCGGGCAAAACAATTCATCCGCCCCGTCAATTTCGGTGATATCCATCGGTTCCGCCCCCAAAAGGGGAATCCCTTTGTGACCCGGCATATGCATCCGCACCGGTGAAGAATCCCGATACTGCCGGATAAAATCAAGAATCGGTGTGGTCATTTTTTGCTTTCCCGGCTTCCCGTACAATGGCCACCGCCAGGGCGCATTCCAGCCGTTTGCAGAACAGTTCGCAGCCTTCCCGGTATACCCCACGGACCGATCCGGTCGCATGATAGGCATTGGCCGCGCAGCCGCCGGAACAGTACAGGCGTGCCCAGCAATCCCGGCATTCCTCACGGGCATAAACATTGCAGGCCGCAAATTCGCCCTGCACGGTGGGATTGGTCACCCCCTGCCAGATATCGCCGAGCCGGAATTTTTCCTCCCCGACAAACTGATGGCAGGGATACAAATCGCCCCACGGAGTCACCGCCATATATTCGGTTCCCGAACCGCAGCCGGAAATCCGTTTATAGATGCACGGGCCGCCTTTGAGATCGATCATATAATGATAAAAGGTAAAGGGGTCATTTTTTCGGTCATAGTCGAGCATCAATTCCGCCAACTGCTCATATTGCCGTTTGACAATTTCACGGTCGGCTTCCGTTAGGGCGGCGGGATCATCGGCCCGGGCCACTACCGGTTCCATGC
This sequence comes from uncultured Eubacteriales bacterium, assembly GCA_934476025.1. Classification (GTDB taxonomy): domain Bacteria; phylum Bacillota; class Clostridia; order Oscillospirales; family Acutalibacteraceae; genus SIG607. The sequence continues at coordinate 4,602 of CAKSNI010000049.1, forward strand.
TCAGTTCCCGGAATCCGAGATCCAGCATTGCCTGTACATCCTTCAGAAAGTCGGGATTGGCGTGGGTGAAGGTTCCCCGCATATAATAATTCTTTCCCTTTCTGGCCTGTACCAGCTTTTGGAATTTCGGAACAACGGTATCAAAACTGCCCTTGCCGGCATAGTCCACCCGGAAGCGGTCATGAATTTCCTTACGCCCGTCCAGACTCAAAACCACATTGCTCATTTCACGGTTCGCAAAATCGATCACATCATCGTCAATCAGCACCCCGTTGGTGGTCAAAGTGAATCGGAAATTTTTCCCGGCTTCCTTTTCGATGCTGCGCGCGTAGGCAACCAATTGCTTCACAACATCAAAATTCATCAGCGGTTCTCCGCCGAAGAAGTCCACTTCCAGGTTGCGCCGGCTGCCGGAGTGTTCCACCAAAAAATCCAATGCCCGTTTTCCGGTTTCAAAACTCATGAGCGCCCGGTCGCCATGGTATTTCCCCTGGCTGGCAAAGCAGTAGGAGCAATTCAGATTGCAGGTGTGGGCAATATGCAGACACAGCGCCTTGATCACGCCGCCTGTTTTGGCCTTGAGTTCCCCGGCCATCGGTTCGTACCGGTCCTCACAGAACAGTTTTTCGGCTTTTTTCAGTTCCTCAATCTGATCGTAGCATTCCTGCAGTTCGGCCCGATCGGTCTGCGGATATTTTGCCTGTATCCGGTCAATCAGGCTTTCCCGATCCTCCGATAAAAAGCCGGCAATCATATCATAAGCAACCTCATCAACCAAATGAATGCTGCCGGAACAGATATCCAGAACAATATTGTACCCGAACATTTGATACTGGTGAATCATGTTTTTTCTCCCGTTTTCATTCAAGGCGCTAACCCAGCCGGCCCCGGCCGGTTTTAACCGCCTTTTTTCTCTTTTTATAACAGTGAAAATGCCGCCCCCAAGGACGGCATTTTGTTTTTGTACCCGAAATAGCCGGGAATCCCGGCCACGGCCATTACTTGCTTTCTTTCTTTTCGCAAGCCTGGTTGGCAATTCCGCAACTGGTTTTGCAAGCCGACTGGCAGGAAGTCTGGCATTCTCCGCAGCCGCCCTTTTTGGCACTTTCGCACAGATTGCGGGTTTCCACAGTGTGAATGTGTTTCATCATTGGTCCCTCCCTGAATACTGGATTGAGGTCATTATAGCATACAATTTTCCGCTTGTCAATAAAACCGGTGAGAATTTCCCCGGTTCCCGGTTTGTTTTTTTACTCTATCACCGAATCGGGCAAAACCGGTCGGACATTTCTCGTGTAATTTTCACAAACTTTTCGTTTGCCCCTTGACAACCCACAAAGAAAGGTTTATAATACGCCACAAATAAGACAGCACCTGATAGAGGTTGCGGAACCGATGAGTATTCCGGGTTGGTACGCCGGCAAGCGTATCCGGAAAAAAGGCTGTTCCGCCGAAGCAATTTCCCGGTTGCCGCCGTGTGATTGCTGGGCCTGTGCCGAATAGGTACAGTACTGTCACAGTATTGTGGAGCGCTATCAAAAGGTTTTGCTTTTTCCTTCGGCATTTGGCCGGGAAATTCCAAATTCAAAGCCTGCGATCCTCCACCGGGTCGCAGGCTTATTATTTTATCAAAACAGGAGATGTTTGTCATGAGTATGATGAGAAGAACAATCGCAATTCTTTTGGCTCTGGTTTTCTGCCTGGCCTGTTTCGCCGGTTGCGGTTCGAAAACCGAAACCGCCGGTGTGGATATCCGCAACGCCAAATCCCTGAGTGACCTGAAGGGGGCTAAAATCGCCGCCCAAACCGGTACCTTCCACGCCGATGCCCTTACCCAGATTGAAGAAGTTCAGGCCAGCACCCTGCCGGAATTTTCCGACCTTCTGACCGCACTGAAGAGCGGCAGCATTGACGGATATGTAGCCGAAGAGCCCACCGCCCTTTCGGTTACCAAGAGCGACAGCACCCTGACCTATCTGCCGCTGAAAAACAACGACACCGGTTTCACCGCCACCGCCGCCGATGTCGGTGTGGCCATCGGGGTAAAAAAAGGTTCGGATTTAAAGGCAAAAATCGATTCCGTTCTCAGTGAAATCACAGCCGAACAAAAAGAAAAGCTGATGGAACAGATTGTTACCCTGGCTTCGGGCGGCAGTGTGGATTCCTTCGCCCTTTCCGCTCCGGCTCCCCAAACCTATAACGGGGTTTTGAAAATCGGTATGGAATGTGCCTACGAGCCCTACAACTGGACCGATACCGAAGGAAAAACGCTCGGTGCGGTTCCGATCAGCAGCCCGGGTCAGGAAGGCCTGTACGCCAACGGATACGATGTACAGATTGCTCAGTATGTCGCCAACAAGCTGGGTATGAAGCTGGAAATCTACGCAACCGTCTGGGATTCTCTGCTGCCGGCCGTTCAATCCGGAACCATTGACGCCGTCGTTGCCGGCATGAGCCCGACCGCCGAGCGCGAAAAGGAAATCGACTTCACCCAGACCTATTACGAATCCAACCTGGTTATCATCATTAAGAAATAAGATTTTACCGGACAGTGGTGCCGGGAATTCGGCACCACCCTTCCTCATTTTTAAATTCGGGAGTTACCTATGAGTTTTCTGAACGATGTCATTCAAATCTTCGCCAAATATTATAAGCAGCTTCTCGCCGGTGTCGGCAACACCATGCTCATTGCCC
>CAKSNI010000050.1 GCA_934476025.1 uncultured Eubacteriales bacterium
CTTCAGAGTCACTCCGTTCGGAAATCTCTTTTCCAGTTTCAGGTTATCGATATAAGGCAGTTCCTTCTGCAGGTTGGCAAGCACCCTTTTGCGGCTGAGCCGTAAAAGGTTTTCCCCTTTTTTGATACCGCTGGCCTCAATGATTTCTTCGGCCGTGTATAGTTGACTCCCTTCGGTGCGGATCTGCTGAGCCGGGAAAAGTACCGTCAGAGAAAGAGCCCCCGCCGCTAAAAAGACAATCAGCACCAAAAGGGTCAAAAAAAATATTTTACGACGCCTGGCTCGCCGGCGGCGTCTTTTGGGTTTCGTCTGTTCCATTTTCAACCTCCGTTATGTTGGCGCCGATGGATTGCAAAATCTCCACCGGGTGGAAATACCCGCGTTTTACATGATCTATTTTTTCTACCCGGCTTTCTCCCTCGGCGGCCAGCGCGGCAACCAAAAGGGCCGCCCCGCCACGCAAATCGGTGCATTCGCATTCACAGCCGGTGAAATGCTCAACGCCGAAAACGGTCAGTTCCCGGCTTTCAATCCGATAATTTGCTCCAAACCGACCAAGTTGTTCGATATAGCGAAAACGATTTTCAAAAATGGTTTCCCTCACCCGGGAAACACCGTCCGCCAAACAAAGCAGCGGCACACAAACCGGAGCCGCATCGGTCGGGAATCCCGGATAAACCCGGGTGACAACCGATGTCACAGGCCGCGGCCTTTCCGTTGCGATCAGGCGAATTTCACCCGGAGAAACCGCAACCCGGCATCCGGCCTTTTCAATCAGCCGAAGCGTTTGTACCATATGCGCCGGAACCGTCTCCTTTAAACAGACATCTCCGTTGGTAACGGCCGCGCAGGCCAGCCAGGTAGTTGCCGCAATGCGATCCGGCATCACCCGAAATTCCGTCGGGTAAAGGCGGGCCACACCGACAACGGTAATCGTTGAACTCCCTGCCCCGCTGACCTTGGCTCCACACGCATTTAAAAAATCCGCCAGATCCGAAATTTCCGGTTCCCGGGCTGCGTTTTCAATCACCGTGGTTCCTTTCGCCGTTACCGCGGCAATCAAAACATTGTCGGTGGCTCCAACGCTGGAAAAACGAAGAAAAATCCGATTTCCGATCAATCCTTTCGGAGCAGTAGCCGTCAGAATTTCGTCCCGACATTCAAAATTTGTTCCGAGCTTTTCCAATGCCGAAATATGTAGGTCGATCGGCCTGGGGCCCAATTCACAACCACCGGGGGCAGAAATCACCGCTTTTCCCATTCGGGCCAGAATTGCACCGAGGAACATCACGGATGATCGCATTTTGGACATCAGTTCCTGCGGAATTTCGCAGCAGGCGACCTCCCTCGCATCCACAATCACCGTTTCGTCATCCCACACACATACGCAGCCGAGCCGAACAAGAATTTTCAACGCTGCCTGCACATCACTGAGCAGCGGACAGCGGTGAAGAACGCACTGTCCTCTTACCAAAAGACAGGAGGCTAAAATCGGCAAGACGCTGTTTTTGGCTCCCTGTACCGTCACACTGCCCGACAAACGATGATTGCCCGTAATTCTGTAAAACGACACCGCAAAACACCCCACATACAAATTCAGTCACACTGACATTGTATGTATTTTCCGCGTTTTTGCCAGTTAGTGAAAAAAGAAAGTCGGGCCGCTTTTTTAGCTGTTTTGCCTTAACGGCTGCTGTACAGATCCATAATCACCTGATAAATCCGGCGATTTGCGTCGGAAATTGCCGCTTCTTTGGCCTTTTTTCCCATTTCCCGGGTGGTGTTCGGATCGTTCAGCAATTCCTCAACGGTTTGAATCAGTTTCTCCCCGGTTAAATCTTTTTCTTCAATTACCCGGGCCGCACTGATTTTCGAAAGTGTCAGGGCGTTATAATATTGATGGTTTTCCGCCACATACGGGGAGGGAATCAGTATCGAGGCTTTTCCGCACACGCCGATTTCGCTCAAAGTCACCGCGCCGGCACGGCAAATCAATAGATCAGCCGCTGCCATGCAGACATCCATATCGTCGATATATTCCCGAATCTGGATTTCCGGGCTCAAAGACACCCCCGCAAGGGATTGCGTCATTGCCGCATATCCGGCTTTCCCGGTTGCGTGAATCTGATAATATTTCCCGGTTCCGTTGTGATACCGAATCAATTGAGCAACCGATTCGTTGATTCGTCTGGCACCAAGGCTGCCCCCGAACGAAAGAATCAGCGGCCGGGAATCCAGCCCGAGTTTTTCCCGCGCGGCCTCCCGTTTGGCAGCCAGCAATTCTCCACGAACCGGATTTCCGGTGATGATCGGTTGATTCTTACAATGCATCCGACCGGCAGCATCGGGCATGGCCAACATCACGCGGTCAACCTTGCCGGCCAGCATTTTGTTGGTCACGCCGGGAAAGGCATTTTGTTCATGAATACAGGTTTTAATGCCAAGCTTGGCCGCTTCCCGAAGCACCGGCCCACTGACATAGCCGCCGGTACCGATCACAACATCCGGTTTCAACCGTTTTAGCAGTTTTCGCGCCTCGATGCTGGCCGTTACGGCATGATAAGCCGCCGAAACATTCCGCCCGATATTTTTTACCGTGATTTTCCGCTGAAAGCCGGAAACCACGATCGGGTAAAAGGCGTACCCCTGCTGCGGAACCAGCGTAGCCTCCAGTTTGTTCGGCGTTCCGACATAGCTGATCACCGCATCCGGATGATTCTGACGGATGGTACCGGCCATGGCCAGCGCCGGATTGATATGACCGGCCGTCCCGCCGCCGGCAAATAAAATATGCATATTCTGCCTCCTAAACCTTCTCCATATTTGAACTTCGTGAAATAGAGAGTACAATTCCCATTTCCGAAAGCAAAATCACCAGCGCCGTTCCGCCGTAACTGAAGAACGGAAGGCTGATTCCGGTGTTCGGAATGGTGTTGGTCACAACCATAATATTCAACGCTGCCTGCAAAGCCACCTGGAAGGTCAGACCAACCGCCATCAAAGCCCCGAATCGATCGGGAGCATGGGCGGCGATGGTAAAGCCCCGTACCAGCAGCGCACAGAACAATAGCACAATCACCATGGCACCGATCAACCCGAGTTCTTCGCAAACCACCGCAAAAATAAAGTCATTGTGCGGCTCCGGAAGCCAGGAATACTTTTGTCGTGATTGCCCGATTCCCCGGCCGAGCAGTCCGCCCGAACCAATCGCCAGCAGGGACTGAATGGTTTGGTATCCGTCGCCCGAAGCATCGGCCCACGGATTGATCCAGTAGGTAAAACGGCTCATGGCATACTTTACTACACCGCTGAGAACCACCACGGCCACGGCCCCGACGCTCAGCAGCACACCGCCGACAATAAATTTCACCGCCATGCCGCCGACGATCATCAGAATAACGCCGATCATCAGAATCAAAATGGTGGCCGACAAGTGCGGTTCCACTACCACCAGCGCGCAAATCACAGCCAGCAAAGACAACAGAATCAGGATAAACTTGAGCTTTCCCATACGGTCCTGATATTTCGCGATCAAATGGGAAAACAGCAAAATAATGGAAAACTTGGCGATTTCCGACGGCTGAAACTGGATGAATCCCAACGAAAGCCACCGCTTGTATTCCATTCCCGAATACATCGGAGGAAGAACCAGCAAAAGCCCGAGCAGAACCACCGAAATGCCGTACAGAACAAAGGCAAATTTACGGTAAAACCGGTAATTGATATGGGAAAAGAAATACATCGCCACCAGCCCGATTCCGGCAAACATTGCCTGACGGGTAATGAAGCGATAGCTGTTGGAAAACTGAGCCAGACAATAAGCGTAACTGGCCGAATACAACATAACCAGCCCGGTGGCAAGCAAAAGCATCACCAGGGCAAAAAAGCCGATATCCATACGCCCGGTTTGCCACAGGGTGTTGCGTTTTGCTTTTTGCGGTAAACTGTTTTCCGGCATTGTTCCGACTCCTTTTTCAAAAATTACACAATCAGCGGGGCAGCACCGTCGGTAAAACCGCGCAAAGAGAACCGATCAGCGCAACGGCGGAAAAAACAATCACGATTTTTTCCTCGCTCCATCCGCACATTTCAAAATGATGATGAATCGGGCTCATTTTGAAAATGCGTTTTCCGGTCAGCTTGAAGGAAGCTACCTGCAGCACAACCGAAAGGGCTTCGCACAAATACACAATTCCGATCGGCAAAAGCAAAATCGGGCGCTGAGTACTGAACGCCATGCTGACAGCCGCTCCGCCCAACAACAAAGAACCGGTATCCCCCATAAACACCTTGGCCGGGTGGGCATTCCAAACCAGAAATCCGGCACAGGAACCGGCAACCGCCGCCGCATACGCATTCAGTCCCATTTGAGATTTAAAGCCGGATATCACCATAAACGCACAGCAAACGACCAGCGTAACCGATGCGTTCAGGCCGTCGATTCCGTCGGTCAGATTAACGGCGTTGACAAAGCCGTAGGCAAAGAAGAAAGCAATCGGCCAGAAGATCAGCCCGGCACCCCGGGTAATATCTACAAAGCCGACAAAAGGAATCCAGGTTTCATCCATGCCGGCAAATGCCAACGCAACCAGATAAAGAACCACGGCGGCCGTTTGCAAAACAGTCTTTTGCATAACAGTCAACCCGAGATTTCTCTTTTTCACAACCTTGATGTAGTCATCCAAAAAGCCGATTCCGCCCATAATAACCGAAAATCCGATTCCGGAAAACAGCATGGCGCTTTTTTTGGCATTGTGCAGTTCCCGAAAAAAAGATCCTCCGAGAAGGCCGGAATAAAAGACGGCCAGCGCAAGGGAAAACAAAATTCCGATAACCATCATAATTCCGCCCATGGTCGGGGTTCCCTGTTTGGATTTATGCCAGGAGGGCCCGATCTGACGAATCATTTGCCCATATTTTAATTTGTGCAGAAACGGGACAAAAAAACATCCCAGTATCGCCGTTATTGCAAAAGAAACCACTACCGTCAGAATCGGCGTTATATCTTTCATTTTTTCAATCCCCCGTTTTGTTTTTTAAAGAATTCAGCCACAATTTCATTTTCGTCAAAATGAATCGTCCGGTCCGCAAAAATCTGATAGGTTTCATGCCCTTTCCCGGCCAGAATCACCACATCCCCCGGTTCGGCATGACTCAAAGCGTATTCAATCGCTTCTTTCCGGTTTTCTATCACGGTATAGGGCGTTTTTTGCGGCTGTACCCCAGCCAGGATATCCCGGATAATGGCCGCCGGTTCCTCACTGCGCGGATTGTCGCTTGTCACCACCACAAAATCGGCCAGCCGCGCCGCAATTTCGCCCATTTTCGGGCGTTTGGTTTTATCCCGGTCGCCGCCACAGCCAAACACCACAATCAGACGATTTTTGGTGCATTCCCGAAAAGCGGACAAAATGTTCTGCAGGCCGTCCGGCGTATGAGCGTAATCCAGAATAACCGAAAAGTCCCCCGTGCCCGGCACCACCTGAGCCCGGCCTTTTACCCCCGTCATTTCGCCAACCGCCCGAATGGCTTCGTCAATCGGAATATGGCACACATCGGCCGCCGCCAATGCACTCAGCGTGTTATAAACCGTAAATTTTCCGCCGATGGCGGTATGCACCGTTCCGTTCTGCCGTCCTGCCAGCCGGTAGGAAACACCGCCGGGTTCATAGGCAATTTCCCGGGCCTGATAATCGGCCCGATTTATAAGGGAAACGGTATACACCGGGCAGGAAAGCCCCTCCCGGATTTGATCGGCATAGGGGTCGTCGGTATTGATGACCGCCGACCGGCACATGGAAAACAGCCGTTTTTTGGCCGCCAGATAATTCTCCATGGTTTTGTGATAATCCAGGTGATCCTGCGTGAGATTGGTGAAAATAGCCACCTCAAAATCAAGGCCGTACACCCGTTTCTGATCCAAAGCGTGGGAGGAAACCTCCATGACGGCAAATTCACAGCCGGCTTCCACCATTTTTGAAAACAGGGCGTTGAGTTCGTAACAGTCCGGTGTCGTGTGATCCGACGGAATTATCTGGTCCCGAATCATATTTTGAATCGTTCCGATTAACCCGACGGTATGACCGCAATGTTCCAGAATTTGTTTAATCATAAAGGTAACCGAAGTTTTTCCGTTGGTGCCGGTCACCCCGATCAGCCGCAGTTTCTCAGCCGGCCGCCCAAACCAATTGGCCGACATCTGCGCGAAAGCAGCATGGGTGTCTTTTACGAGGACCTGCCGCGAACACCCGGTATCCTCTTCGGCCACGATCACGGCCGCACCGGACTCTTCAGCCGCCCGGGCATAAGCATGGCCATCCGAACGGCTTCCGCGCAGGCACAAAAAAGCGCACCCCGGGGTTACTCTTCGGGAATCGGCGGTAATGCCGGTGATGGGAGTCGCCGCCAGTTCGGCAGGACTGTTCGCTAACAATTCACTTAAAACCATCGGTTTCACTTCTTTCCAAAATCGACATTTGCATCGACCTGAGCGTTTTTCAAGGGCGGATCAAAGCCTGCCCGTCAGGGATCATCGGTTGGCATATCCACCACCGTCGGATCCCGGAAATAAACCGTGACCACCGTGCCGGTTTTCACCGTTTCGCCGGCCTTCACGCTTTGTTTATAGGCTTTTGTTTCGGCCGAACTCAGGGTATTGCCCGAGAATTCCACATTGATTCCCGCTTCGGCCGCCGCGGTATTGACCTCACTGACACTCATCCCCGAAAAATTGGGTACCGTTCCGGTTTCTTCCCCTTCGTCAGATTCGGTATACAAAATCACCAATCCGCCGGCATACAGCGTTTCGCCGCTCTTGGGCAACTGGGAAACCACCTGTTCGCCGTTTCCGACCACCCGGTAAATCAGGCCGGCCGTGGTAATCATTCCTTTGGCCTCCGCAACTTCCTGCCCGGTGGTATCGGGAACGCTGATGGCCCGTTTGGCCAGTTCTTCTTCACTGTATTGCGGCTCAAAGCCCAAATACGGAAGAATTTCCTCAAAAATGGCCGAAGCAACCGGAGCGGAAATTGTTCCCCCGTAAATACTGCTTCCGTGAGGTTCATCCAGCAGCACAATCACGGCAACCTGCGGATCGGTAATCGGAGCCAACCCGACATAGGAACCGACATACAGCCCTTTTTGATCCGTGGCGTTCATTTTATCGATTTTTTCACTGGTACCGGTTTTACCGCCTGTGCGGTAT